>JAQBNQ010000460.1 GCA_028288545.1 Bacteroidota bacterium | reverse complement strand
CTATAGTTATTATAGCCTTGTGCCGCAAGCTGTTGCCTTTGGGTTAATGGTTCTGTTTACTGGCTTTGCTGTTATAGCAGCCATTAATTACAACAAACAGATAATTGCTCACATTGGTTTAGTGGGCGCCTATGCGGTACCGTTTCTACTAAGTGATGGCTCAGGCAAGGTAGTTATCCTTTTCAGTTACATGGCGATCATCAATACAGGTATACTGGCTATAGCAGTTCAGCGGTATTGGAAACCGCTTTATTATTCGTCTTTCGCCTTAACATGGCTTATTTACGCATCCTGGTATGTTACGAAGTATTCTATGCCTGTACATTTCAGGCTGGCTCTCATTTTCCTGGCAATTTTCTTTATTATCTTTTACCTTACTTTCCTTACCTACAAACTGTTTAAAAAAGAAAAGTTTGGACCACAGGATGTAATGCTGTACCTGCTTAACTCTTTTATCTTTTACGGTTTAGGCTATGCCTCCCTTTCAGACCATCCAACAGGCAAACAGTTATTGGGATTATTTACACTGGCAAACGCAGTAGTGCATTTTGCAGCAAGCGTAGCAATATATCGCAACAAACTTGCAGATAGAAATCTTTTCTATCTCGTTTCGGGTTTAGTATTGGTATTCATTACAATAGCAATACCAGTACAACTTGACGGCAACTGGGTTACTTTATTATGGGCCGGAGAGGCAGCAATACTGTTTTGGATAGGCCGGACACGTAAGGTCACTTTTTATGAAATGCTAAGCTACCCGCTAATGCTGTTGGCTTTGTTTAGCATTTTACAGGATTGGACTTCCGTTTACAATACTTACACACCAGGAAACATTGCATCCAAAATAACGCCTTTCATTAACATCAACTTTATGAGTTCGGTGCTATTTGTTGCGGCTTTTGGGTTTATGACATGGACAAATGTTAAGAATAAAATAATTTCCGCTGCAGATAGCAAAAATGAATTTCTATCCAAAGCCAGTTACCTGGCGCCGGCAATACTGCTAATGGTTTTATTTGGAGCATTTGCCACTGAAATTTCCTGCTACTGGCAACAGCGATACATAGATTCCGTGTTTAGCATGACCCAGGCGGGAGCTAAAGGATACGCTTATCACCAGGGCGATGAAGACTTGAAAAAATTCCAGGCCATATGGCTTATCAACTATTCCCTGCTTTTCTTTACCCTTCTTTCCTTCATTAATATCAAAAAAATAAAGAGCGAATATCTTGGATATATAAACCTGCTTTTGAATGTGGGTGCCATCGCCGCTTTTTTAGTTATCGGCTTGTTTACTCTAAGCGAGTTACGTGATACTTACATTAGCCAATCGCTTGCCCAGTATTTCGATCGTGGAGTTTCGCACATGGTTATCCGGTATATTTCACTGGGTTTTGTTGCAGCGCTTGTGTTTGCCTGCTATCAATACATAAAGCAGGAGTTTATAAAGCTGGACTTGAAAATAGGATTTGATGTTTTGTTTTATACAACCGTGCTATGGATAGCCAGCAGCGAATTGATTGGCTGGATGTCTCTTTACAGATCGCAACAATCATATAAATTGGGGCTAAGTATATTATGGGGTATTTACTCGCTTTTACTTATAGGTTTAGGCATATGGAAACGCAAAAAACATTTGCGCATAGGAGCCATAGTTTTATTTGCCATAACGCTTGTTAAACTTTTCTTTTACGACATCGCTGATCTGGATACCATTGCAAAAACCATTGTTTTTGTTTCGTTAGGAGTATTGCTATTGATCATTTCATTCCTATACAATAAGTACAAGAATATTATTACTGATGAAACGCAGAGTTAGAAATTATTTCCCCCTTATCCTCTTTGTGTTGTGTTGCTCTTTCATTCAATTGAAAGATTTTAATTTTACGCGGGAGATTGATGGCATAACCGATACCTGGCACAAAATTGTTTTGCCCAACGGGATTTTCGGAAAGGCATCGCAGGACCTATCGGACCTGCGCATCATTGGGTTTACAGAACAGAATGATACTATAGAGGCCCCATATATCCTGAGGCAGAATAATGAGCAGATCACTGAACATAAGATTGAGTTTAAGATAATCAACACCACGCATAACAAGGAAGGATACTTTTATACCTTCCAGATGGAAGAGCAGAAGGAAGTAAACAAGATAATTTTGAATTTCAATCTTCACAATTTTGACTGGCAGATAAGATTAGAGGGAAGCGAAAATCAAAAAGAGTGGTTTACTGTGTTAGAAAACTATAGAGTGCTTTCAATCAGCAACGGGGTAAGCAATTATTCGTTTACCACATTAAATTTTCCCGATGCAAAATATCATTACTACAGGCTGTTCGTTCCATCAAAAATAAATCCCGATTTAAATACTGCCGATATTACTGAACAGAAAATAGTTGCGGGCTCTTTTCGAAACTGCGCGATCAAATCGTTAAACACAAAAAATGATAAAGCGCAAAAGCAAACTATTGTGGACATAGACCTTGGTTCAAGTTTACCTGTTTCGCACATTAAAATACGCGTTAAAGACACATTCGATTTTTATCGTCCCGTTACTATTCAATACTGCAGCGATAGTTTTAAAACTCCTACCGGTTATAAATACTACTATACCAATCTTAGCAGCAGTGTAATAAGTTCTTTAGAAGAAAATGAATTGAAATTCCGCAGTACCACAACTAATAAATTGCGGATACTGATAAATAACTACGACAACGAACCATTAGCCCTCGATACATTTAGCGTTCGACAAAACGTTTATGAATTGCTGGCGCGATTTACAAAGCCGGCTAAGTACTTTTTGGTTTATGGAAACTCAGGCATTGGCCGGCCGGATTACGATATAGATAAATTTAAAGACCGGGTACCTTCCGATATGAAAGAATTATCACTAGGGCCCGAACAGACCATTGAAAAATTGGCAAAGACCGACACCGGAAAGACACCTTTATTTCAGAATAAGATGTGGCTTTGGGCCATTATGGGTCTTATCATTTTGATATTAGGAGGCTTCTCCATCAGAATGATGAAAGAAGCCTGATTATTCAACTTCCTTTTAAATTACGCAATAAAACTTCTTCAGTAAGTGTACTATAAACGTATAAGTTTTAGAGCCAGGTTCCGCTTAACCGAGTATATTTTCATCATATAAATCCCCCGCGCCACGTTTAAGGAAATTTCGGAACTACGGTTACGGATAGTCGACCTGTAAACAAGTTTACCATCTGCATCATACACATCGCAGTTGCTGCCAATCCATTCGTCGCTTACGTCTACATGCCAGTTACCCGTTTCAAGCGGATTGGGGTAAACTTTTACAGTGCCATCACCGGTAAGGTTTTCAATTCCGGTAGTAACAGAAGCTTTGTTTGAAAGCGCCGTACACCCATTTGAATCACTAACAGCAACGGAGTAATCGCCATTTTGCGTAGCTATATAAATATGCGAAGTAGCCCCTGAAATTGGAGTACCATTTAAGTACCACTGATAGGTTAAGGAATTGTAAGCAGTTAAAGTATCGCCGTTTACGCTAATTGAAACCGGAGGCAGGGCATGAACATCTATAGCTATATGATTAGAACTGGCGGTACAGTTATTATTATCGCTAACATCTACATAATAGTTTCCACCCAATTTGGCTTCAATGCATGGGGTTGTCAAACCATTGTTCCAGTTATAAGTTACAAATCCACCTGGGGCGCATATCTCGGCACTATCGCCAGAGCACATAACTGTTTTATTGGCAGTTATAGTAACACTTGCGCCGGCACCCAAAACCACGGTAGCAGAGGCTGTAACAGTTGCATTGGTAGCATCAGTTATAGTTACAGTATATGAACCTGCGCACAGGCCGGTATCTGTTTGAGTAGTATGTCCGCTTGGCCAATGATAGGTGTAAGGACCGGTGCCACTTAAAGGATTGGCTGTTGCTGTACCTGTACATTGAGTACTACCACACGGAATATTAGTGGCACTGGCATTTGCAGCTAATATGGTTTGGCAAACAGTTTTAACCTGGCCACAAGCGGATAAAGCAAGTGCAACCGCAAAATTATGCCCACAAGCTAATACGTCGCCATTGGCTCCAATTGATACATCAAAAACTGCTTCGGGAGTTGAAGCGGATGTAATGAATACCAGGTTAGGATCGTACTTAACTACCTTGTTTTGCGAACCTACATATACGTTGCCACAGCTATCAATTGCAACACCGCTGTTATTGTTTGAAGAACCTCCCGGAATAGTAGCACTGTCAACAGATAAGCCTGTGGTAATATCTCTTTTGTGCAGTGTTTGACCATCGGTGGTATAAAGGTATTGCGCCGTTGCGCGTATATTATTCTGGCCCTGCCCACCACCACTATTGCTGTATGGAAGGTAGTATGGAAAATGATAACCGCTGGGTTGACCATAATTGATATTTAAAGTCTGATCTACGGAACCCACGGTGTCAATTGTGAGATAATAAAGATTGCCGTTAGGAGAAAAACACATAGACCTAACCTCATTAAATCCTATAGTTGTGAAATTAAAAGTTGGGTGAACCACGCTTACATAACTGGAAATATTACCGTTGGTCATATCCATTTTAAACACATCTCCGTGAAAATCGAAAGACAAAGGTATGTCGCGGGTGCCACCCACATATAGCTGCGTTTGATCGCAGTTAAAATCAATGGCCCAAAATTCAATGGCATCAGCAGGGGCGTTAGCAGAACTATGAGACCACACAATAGCAGCACCGGTATCGATTTTTGAAAGAGTAGCACCATCGCCGTCTGTTATATACGAATTGCCAGCACGGTCAACTGCAAGCGCTCCAAACCAGGTATTTGAAGAACTCCACGATGTATTATAGGTCCATTGAAGGACGCCTGTAGCATCGTATTTTTCTAACCTGAAAGGTGAATCACCACCATAAATATATGCGTTACCTGCACTGTCGGCTTTGATATAAAAAACACTATTGGCAGTTGGCATTGCAGGAACGGTGGTCCATGGATCAATAACTACTGTTTTTGTGTGATCATAAATACCCAGTTCAAACGAAATGACCTTGCCATTCCTTATAAATCGGGAAGGGATTTTTTCAGAAGAATGATCAAAACCATACCATCCGGAATATGAAGTAACCGGAGCATGATCAATAATATCTCCGAACGAAGTTGAGAGGTGCGTATTTCCTTTTCCATCCAGAGAAACATGATTCAAATCGGAGTATTTCATTTTTACCTGCGATATATTGGCCCCCGGATGTAATACCAGTGAGTATTCAATGCCACCTTGCGGATGAAACACGTATTCCACATCTATATTTGGATAAAGGTTTTCATAAACAAGTGTTTCACAGGCGCGAACATGGTTAATGTTTTTTCCATCTATTGAATAGCTGAAATAGTTACTGACTCCATCTTTAGGAGTAACCTTTACATCCGGATTTGAATTCAGCCATTCCATGTGCACCAAATCGGTAGTAACCTTTACATTATTGTGTTCTTCCTTTTCATTCTCAACACCCGCTCTGCGATCCGTATCCCTCTTAATGGGCTTCACTTCTTTTTTATCCAGGCGATAGGTTAGGCCTGCCCTTGTAAAGTAAACCATGCAAGGACCCGCGTCAGTGCCAAAAAGAATCTTGGAATCCGGCATTTTATCCTGGCTATTAAATTGGCCTTTATTCTCAATAAACACCTTTTGACTTTCGATAGAGGCCCGCCATTTAACGGAGGATTGCTGCGCAAACAAGGTTAAGGTTAAAGCGATAGCCGCGCAACAGAGTAAATGTTTTTTCATGCTCATTTTTTTTAGTGTGGTTATATTGGGTAATCAATATAAATGCCATCATCAAAAATAATTAAAAAACTCAATTGCTGGCAACGACGGCTGAACCTTAAACCCAACTAACCTTCTATAAAAAGTAACGGTTAACACCCACTCTTGACGCGATTTTTACTAATGGAAATTATTAAAAAAAATTGCTGATTTCTATTCCTTGATAAAGCGTTTTACCAGTTTGCCAAGCCGGAGCAGATAAACTCCGTTTGACAATGAGCTAACATTTATTTTTACCTCATTTCCCTCTCTAACCAATTCGTTTATGACCACACCTCCAATCATATCATAAATCTGAACCGATTTAACATTATTGAGGTCGTCACCTATAACAGTTAATTGCCCACTAACAGGATTGGGGAAAAGCCTGATGGCTTTATTATCGGTTGACAAAAGGGGCATATCCGTGGTAATTACAGTGACGGTAGTGGCTGAAGATATAGAAGAGCAAATCCCACCATCTCCAACCTGCACTGAATAATCGCCTGATTGCAGGGGAGTATAGTTCTGTGAATTGGCGCCTGGAATAGGGCTGCCGTTCAACAACCATTGATAAGTTGTTGCAGCGGATGATGTTAACATCCCATTATTTTGCGAAACCGTTGGCACCGCCATGTTGCAACTTAAGCTAGCTGTTGCCATACCATAACCAAATGCCGAAACCCACATTTCTGAAGGATTCCATGGGTTAAAAAACACCCGGGTAGGGTGGCGGAAGGGATAAGCATCAACTAACGAAAAGGAAGGATTAGCTGAATTAATATTGCCTGAATACCATAAGCCATCGGTTTCGGTAGTAACATACATTTCATCGGGATTTGAAGGATTGATGGTGCAGGAATTAACCCTGTATAAAGTGGATATCTGGCTCCATGATATTCCTTTGTTAACGGTTTTATAAAGGCCACCGGTGCCGGCCGGCACTCCGCTGCCCCATGCGCTAAAAACGCTGGCGTACCATGTACTTCCGCTGGTATCGTTTTTATCGACTACCACATCCTGCGTATAAAATTTCATGTTGGCGTCAGTTCGGTCAGCCCAGGTTTGGCCGCCATCGGTACTATAAAAAACTCCTGAACTCTGAGAAAAGGCAGTACTGGTTGTTGCCCGGCGGGCACTAAAACTTACCACCAGGTCACCATTAGGCAAAACATTAACGTTAAAAGCATGGCCTTCTGTGCGGGACGGATTTTTACATTTTGTCCAAACGGAGCTAACACCTGCACTTAAATTATTGGTTTTCCAAATCCCCCCCTTTGTAGTATCGCTGTTAATTACAGCAGCGTACATTCTATCGCTGTTGGTTGGGTCAAGCGCAATCCATATAACAGGTCCGTTAAAAGATTTAATTTGAGAAAAGCTGGTTCCATTGTTGGTAGAAACATACACGGCCCCGGTTTTCGTATTGAGGGTGTTGTCGTAAATAGTTGTTGTTTGATAAATATCATGCCGGTTAGAGACACAGGCATAAATATTACCATTAGTATGTTGCACTATCCGGTAAGTTGAATTTGATGTGAGATTTGGAATGAATTTCCAACTCAAGCCCTTATCATCACTCATTACACCATTAATATCAGAAAATGCCGAAAGCAAGTGGGTTGAGTCGGTCCACATTACCTGCCAGTTCGTTGTATTTTCAAGGCCGATACCATGATATTTTTTACCGGTTGGGGTGAAAATGTTTTTAGCATTTTGATCAGCGGTATTTAAATATTGTTGTTTCCAATCAAAGCCTGCATTGGTGGTGATATGCGAACATGAGTAATCTCCGAAAGTAACTATGCGGGAATCGTTTTTACAAACTTCAAATCCAAATGGTGCTTCAGGAAAACTCCATTGATGATCGCCATGCGCCCCGGCCCAGCCTGTGTAAACATTTTTATTAGTATCAGTTAAAAAAACTTCCTGCCAATTTCCACCACCGGTTACCGAGCGCATTACAATCGGGCTGCCTGACGAACTTCCACCTGCCAGGTA
>JAQBNQ010000437.1 GCA_028288545.1 Bacteroidota bacterium | reverse complement strand
GGTGGGTTTGATAATGATGGAGACACTTATATTAAAGCGGTTAATGAATTTGGTTCTTGTAGTCAGCTGGCAGGCTTTGAACCAATACCTGGAAATGATAATAATAAAGTACGCTTTCAAATTTATCCCAATCCTACAGCCGAAGCTATAAAAGTCAAAATAAATGGTGATATGGCTTCATCTATAGAGTATAGCATTATGTCCATTGATGGGAAAGTGATAAAGGCTGGAGCGACTAAGGAAAATATGTTCGAGTTTGGTACTCAACAAATGGCTAATGGCATATATGTTTTAAGTATTACGGATAATAACGGCTCCCAAGGCGTTCAACGTTTTGAAGTAAGTCGCTAGGATTTGCGATAAAATAAGCATTGTGGTAGGTAACCTTCCCGGTATTTATTATTTGAGTTTGTTTATTATATTTTATTTTTCATTTATGATTGGGCTTGATTCTAAAATGCGGATGTATGAATAAAATTTTATTTGCCTTTCTCATTTTCACCATTATCAGCAGCAGTGCCTTCTGTCAGTTAGAATACAGCAAATGGTATTTTGGTAACCAGGCAGCTATTGATTTTGTTCCTACGGCTCCGGTTCCTTTAGCTAACAGCGCTATGTATGCCACTGATTGCCCGGCATCAATATCAGATTCTTTGGGAAACTTATTGTTTTATTCAAACGGTCAACAGGCGTGGAACAGGAATCACGTGATTATGCCAAATGGTAACGGCTTATTAGGTCATACTTCAGGGGGTCAGGCGGCGACAATAATTCGTAAACCTGGTAGTTCAAATCTATATTATCTGTTTACGATGACCGGCTTTGCCAATTCAGATGGGTTTAGGTATAACCTGGTTGATATGACTTTGAATGGGGGTCTTGGAGATATTGTTACAGGGCAAAAGAATATTCGGCTTGCAACACCTACCTGCGAAGCTGTTGTTCCGGCAAAAGATTCGAATGGAAGGGATGCCTGGATCATAGTTCATCCTTATAATACCTCCCATTTTTATTCTTATCACATTACCTCAGCAGGGATTGATACGACTCCTGTAATTTCAACAGTTGGTATGTATCGCGGAGGAAGCGATCCGGATAATGCGACCGGACAAATAACAATTGATGCTGCTTTTCACCACATTGCTTATGCCTCTTACCTGGGCGGCTCTTTTGAATTGTTTGATTTCAATAATGCAACCGGTGTGCTTTCGAATGCAATGACCTTTACAGGACAAGTTAAGCCCTGGGGCATCGAAATTTCGCCGGATGGAAGCAAATTGTATTTGGCAGGATGGACTACGCAATATGTCTCTCAATTCGATCTTAGTACTTATACCCAACCTGCTATAGCTGCATCTGTGGTTAATGTTGGAAATGTTACCGGTCCCGGTGGTCCTTACTATACGGGGTATATGCAAAGGGCGCCGGATGGAAAAATTTACATTGCTGTGTACATGGATGATTACCTCGCGGTTATCAATAATCCCAATGTTGCGGGCGTAAATTGTAACCTGGTTGATAGCGGATTTTACCTTGGCGGTGCAACCAGCGGTGCCGGTTTGCCGGATAAGGTAATTGTTACGCCCAACGGGGTTTGCAGTTTGCAAGCGCATATTTCCGGCGATACTACTATATGTTTTGGTGACTCGGTTCAGATCTGCGCCCCGCAGGGTTATGCTGGCTATGCATGGAACGTTGGCGGTAACAATAACTGTATTTATGTTCATCAGGCAGGTAACTATTATGTTACCATTACAGATAATAACCACTGCCTGGCTGAGTCAAACCATGTGGCTGTGGGTTTTTATCCTAATCCTTCGGTTTCTATTACGGTTAATGGAGATACGTTGAGGGTTTATGAGAATAACGTACAATGGTATTTAAATGGTTCTCCTATTTCGGGCGCTACTTCCCAGGTTTACATTGCAAAAGATCACGGCATTTATTCTGTGTTGGTTATTGATACTAATGGCTGCAGAACCTCTTCAAGTCCAATTAATTTAACAGGAATAGAAAACATACAGGATAAAGAAATTGCCCTTTATCCAAATCCAGCCGATAAAGACATTATTATTGAAATCAAAAATTATACGTCACCACTACAATATCAAATTAATTCAACCGATGGGAAAAATGTGAAAAACGGAATGATTACAACCGATCGCATGGTGATAACCATTCACGATTTACCAAATGGAATCTACGTTTTAAATCTTTTTAGTAGCGATAACGCCCCACAGGGCAGCAAGCGGTTTGAAATAACCCGTTAGTATTTTACAAATTGAACACAATTCCCTGCGCCAACGGTAGGTCGGTGCCGTAGTTGATGGTATTAGTTTGCCTGCGCATATAGTTTTTCCAGGCGTCACTTCCGCTTTCGCGGCCACCGCCGGTTTCTTTTTCGCCTCCAAAGGCTCCCCCTATTTCTGCACCGCTGGTCCCGATATTTACGTTGGCAATTCCGCAATCGCTGCCATTCGTGCTTAAAAAGGCTTCAGCCTCGCGCATATTGGTCGTCATGATGGATGATGAAAGCCCCTGTACCACCCCGTTTTGTAAGGCCACGGCTTCCTCTATAGTTTTATACTTCATGATATAAAGAATGGGAGCAAAGGTTTCGTGCTGTACTATCTTCATTTTATTTTTCGCTTCAATGACGCAGGGTTTAACGTAGCATCCACTTTCGTATCCTTTTCCCTTTAAAATTCCTCCTTCAACCAAAATTTTACCGCCGGTTTTTTTTGCTTCGGCAATTGCAGCCTCATACATTTTAACTGCCTGTTTGTCAATTAGGGGGCCAACATGATTTTTTTGGTCAAGCGGGTCACCTATTTTTAACTGCCCGTAAGCCTTTTTTAATTTGCTTTTTACAGCCTCATATTTTGACTCGTGTATAATAAGCCGCCTTGTTGAGGTACAGCGCTGTCCGGCGGTTCCCACCGCACCAAATACGGCGGCCACCAGGGCAATGCCTAAATCAGCATCGGGCGTAATTATAATCGCATTATTTCCACCCAGTTCAAGTAAACTTCTTCCAAGTCTCGCACCTATTGCCGCACCAACTGCTTTTCCCATCCGCGTTGAACCGGTTGCCGAAACAAGAGGCACTTTGGTGTCGCCGGAAAGTAATTGTCCCAATTCCGGACCACCAATTATTATGTTCGAAATCCCTTCAGGTAAATTATTATTTGCAAAAATTTTTGAGGCAATATTTTGACAAGCAACTGCGCAGAGTGGAGTTTTTTCAGAAGGTTTCCAAATGCAAACATCGCCGCAAACCCAGGCAAGCATGGCGTTCCAACTCCAAACTGCCACCGGAAAATTAAAGGCGGAGATAATACCGACAATGCCCAGTGGATGCCATTGTTCGTACATCCGGTGTTTGGTTCTTTCGCTATGCATTGTTAATCCGTGTAACTGGCGCGAAAGCCCAACTGCAAAATCACAGATGTCAATCATTTCCTGTACTTCACCTAATCCTTCCTGCAGGCTTTTACCCATTTCCCATGATACGAGTTTGCCCAACTCTTCTTTGTTAGCGCGAAGTTCTTCGCCTATCTGCCTTACAATTTCGCCCCGTTTTGGTGCAGGAATATTTCTCCAGATTGGAAAAGCTGTTTGCGCAGTTTTTATCACCTGATGATATTCTTTTGAAGTGGCGGATGTAACGGAGGCAATTAGTTTTCCATCTACCGGCGAGAAGGACTGAATCTCTTCACCTTTACTTTTCAGCCAATTGCTGCCTGTGGAAGCACCGCTATTGGTTAAATTTATGCCTAGTTGTTTCAATATCTGTTTCATAAAAGCTTATTGTTTATCTTTTAAAATCCTGCGGCCTGGCGTATTAGTGAGGCCGGCCTGGGTAATTGCAATTTTAGTGTAAAGCTAAATTTTTGATACCACTTGTTTATACCTAGCAACTTTTGATTGTCGCTGATGTTTTTTGTTGTTACCAACGGCAAATGTATTTCAATCATATCTTTAATGATAATGGCTGATAAGCCGAATTCCGCAGCAAAATCAGGCTTCTTTAAATCATCAACTACAACGCCCATAGATACAAACGGGCGGATTGGTATATACCTATAAATGGATGAGGTGACGTTAACGGCAGCAAGAAATTTACTGGTAGATCCAAAATCCGTTACTGAGCGAAAGGCTCCGCCAGTCATAGATATTTGCCGGGCCAGGTTTTTGTCATGCCCGTTTCGGTCGATATAGTTTTCGTCCAACATGTAATCTTTTTGCAGCCAGTAGGCAAAATTGGCGGTAGTGGCGCTGCTTAGATATAAGCGTGGAAGAGGCGCCGTAATATCTGACGAAGGCTTGATGTAAACAGGAAAGCCTCCGGCAAATACCCTGATAAAAAGCCCCTGGTTCTTTTGTTTGTAGCTTACTTTAAAATGTCCTTCTGCCCATAGGCCAACAAAATCCTTGCCTTGCTGAAATGTCATATTAAAATCGAAAGGATGCAGGGTTGAATTTCTTTCAAGGCGATAGCGCATTTCGGTTACATAATATTGCTGTGTTGTTTTTGTATAACTGCTATTGTCCGGCACTAACAAGGGGTCAGTAACATTCAAAAAGGCGATAACGCTTCGGATGTTTATTGTTTGGGTAAACGGACTACGCGAATTTTTCTTTTTTACCTCAATATTTATGTACGGTTCCAACTTATTAAACTGCAAAGGTTTTGGTGCTAAATAATAACTGAATCGTTTGCCGGCAAGGCCTATGGTAAAACGCTGCACAGTTTCGGGATAGAAATTGTAATTGACTCTTGCCGTGCCAATAAACTGTTTGGACCCGGTACCTATGGCAGGTACGATCAGGTAATCAAATTTTCTGCCAGGGACGAAGGGATTATAAAAAGCCACGCCCACCTGTACCTTATCGTAGTTATTAAAGGCAAGATATGGAGCAAAGAATATTTGAGTCCGGTTTTGATTTTCAAGAGCACCGATAAATTGGAACTTAAGTTTCTGAAACTTATGCGCCAGCTTGTTCAATTTGTAAGTGTTGTTTTTCCGGTTTATTTCCGGAATCATTAACTCGGGATCGATCTGAATTTTATCCGCTTCAATTTTGGGCAGGGTAATAGTTTTTGAGCCACTAAAACCTTCTACCCATTTCGTATAGGTAATGGAACCCTTTTTTAAAAGTGAGATGCATAAAGGCGAAGCAATATCATTTACGTTTTTTATTTCCACGGTTATGCTATCTCCATTTTTGCTATTGGCCTTCGTTATCTTGTAATCAATCTTTTTGGTAGTATTCAGCAGGTCATC
>JAQBNQ010000631.1 GCA_028288545.1 Bacteroidota bacterium | reverse complement strand
GGTGTAAGTGGTGTTGTATTTATCCGCGTTGGTACTTTTTAACCCGTATTTTGCAGTTGACCTGGAGAATACGTTGTTGATCCTTTTAAGCAACCTGTGCAGCCATTGCAGCATTCGCCTGCATTCTTTCCTCCCGCATATTTGGGGTACGGTATTTAGCAGAAAAATGCCCGAGGATATACACCCTGAAAATAAAACTCCAGAATCCTTTTTCGATGAGTGATGGATGAATATTGGCCACTATCTTTTCATGCGCTGCGGGTAGTTCGCTCCAGTGGATATTCGCCCTTTCGTGGTGAGCCGTGTGATAGCCGTTATTGAACAGGAATAAATTAACCCCCATAAAGTTGCGCGAGTGGTTCCAACGGCTTTCTTCATCAGCATGTACATGCTGAATATAATTGAAAACAAAAACCGTGAAGGCCGAAACCTGCTGCGGTATGATAACATATAATATCGCCTGTTTCCATCCCAGGATCAGGAAACCAAGTATCCACACTGCGAGTACAACCACCTGTGCCCAGTTCTCCCAATAGGTTCGTGGATTGCGTGTTTTTAAATCTGCCATGTACGGAAAAACGCTCATTTTCATTTGATAAAAGCCACTGGTTGAGGGGTAGCTGATAAGCGAAAGCAAATTATTTTCCTCGGTATGGCGATATGTTATAGAGCTATCTCCCTCCTTATTTACAAAACGATGATGGTTGCGGTTGTGTGTAGGTATCCAGGTAAAAACCGGAACTCCGTAAAAAACAGTAAGCCACCAATCGGTTAAAATATTCATCCACTTGTTGTTCCACATGTTGATGTGAAGGTGGTTGTGGGTCATTACCGCCACCGCAACCGAGAAGTGCAGGAATAGGATGTATAGAAATATATTAAAACCCTCTATCCAAAACCAGGCAAACAATGCTGTAGTAATTACCATATACACCAAGGCCCTCAAATCCGCTCTGTATTTTAACATGCTTGTGCTTTATAGCAACGAATAAGAGGATAATAAAATGAAAATCACGATAAATAAATCCTGAACTCAGACTCTGTTAAGCTTTTCTGCGCTATGTAATAACCACAACCACAAAACATCGGCTGCTGTTGGGTTGACACTTTTTCATCAAAAACGGATTGCGTTCGGTCTTAAGTTATTGCTTTTCAATGGAATAACGGAAGCATTTGGGTTAACACGTGTCAACCCCAAGCCGGCATACCGGTTAGGTTAATTCTTATCCTCCGATAAGTACCAGGTGGTAGTTCTGCCTAAAAATGGCAGGCCCAAAATATATCCCCGTAGCTGAAGTATGGAATCGCCGTTTAGGGTCATTTTGCAGTTATAGTAATTTCCTTTTTGGGGATCGTAAATTTTTCCGCTGACCAATTCGGTCTCCGATTTTTTAACCAGGCCTGTAATGATTTGAAGACCTAACCAGGGTAAGGCTCGTTTGGTTATATCCGGGTTCTCTTTATCAATCAACGGCTGGCCATTTACCACTCCCTTTTTGAGCCATACGATTTTGCCGTAGTACTTGCCATCGGCACCCAGGTATATCTCCACCTTCGAATCTTTTTCCTCAGTGTACCACACCTTACAAAATTTATCCTGTGCCTGCAAAGCCATGGTTGCAAGCAACGCTGCCATTAGGCAGCTTACAATTTTTAAACGCACTATTTAGATTTGATGTTTAAGATTCAATTTTTCGCAGTTCACATTTAACCCACCGTTCTGTTCCACCTTTATGCCCTTTTAGGGTTAGGGGGCCATATCCTAAGACGGAAAATGCAATTTTTTCCCGATGCAGGGAAGGCAGAATATATTTTTTAACGAAAATATTTTTCGGATTATTTCACCCTCACGGCCTTCATCAAATTCTGGTCATTCTTATTGCCCCAGTGGTAGCCTAACGAGAATTTCAATGACTTTACTTTCGAAGGATCTTTCTTGTAAGCCTCTTCAAGCTTGCTATCGTTGATGCCTTTAAAATCGCGGACAGGTTTGGCAAAGTTTCCATACAACTGTATTTTCCATTTGTTCGGTTCAAAGTAGCCGAAGCCAATGCCGGTATCATCCTGCAAAATCGATTTGCTTTTATTCAAACAGATATCACGGATAACCGAGAAAGTGCCATAATTCATCAGGTACGAAGCCGATTTGGTGTACATATAAAAATCAGGCAGGCCATTAAAGTAGTTCTGTAATGTTTTGTTTGATTTTAGAGAAGGGAGTCCTGAAAAATCCTGGTCGCCCAGGTTAGCGCGGAAGTAAACCATTTTTCGCACTGCGTCTGAACCTTCTGTGCGGAAGTAAATCTCTATAAAATCATTTACGTGATTTGGTAAAGAGTCAGAAGCCAGTACACTCGTCGTTCCATCATCATTTAAATGGTTCTTTTTCATGGCAACAACAGTATGACCTGTTCTCTCTAAAAACACACATAACAGGGGGGCGACGCCATTCACTTTTACCTTTTGAAGGTCCTCGATCATTTTGCGGGTAATGAAATAGCTTTTTTGAAAAATATCCTGCAGCGATTGATAAACCGAGTTGAGATAATATGCCGATGAAGCGCTATCCATTTTATGAATGTCCGGAATATCGCCGGGTTTTTCCATAGCTATCATGACATACTCGGTGGCATTCGGGTACAACGTAATGGCATGTAAAATATCGGGGCCCGAAAAAGGATAGAACAATACCGTTGGATTGGTGCGTTCAGCGGCTAATTCGCCATTAGCCCACTCGTCCATTATATTTAAGCGGCTGTGCTTAATACGTGCAAAGTTAGAGTCCATTTCGGCCCGGTATTTTTTGTAAAAATTATTTTTTACAAGTTTGGGAGCAACATTATTGCCGGTTGACATTCCCGCCAGGAAAAGCGAATAATCGTTCAGTACGGAATCGGGCCTTACCGGGCGGCTTTGAACAGCAAGTTTACTGGCCGAGGTGTCGTTGGCTGTTGCCACCGCTGGCAATGATTCTTTTTTATTTGGGGCTTGGTTGCTGCAACCATCTAAAACTATAAGTACAAGCAGTAGTTGAAAAAAATATTTCATTCTTTAAAGGCTTTGGGTTGGTGAACGGAGTTTGATTTGTTTTTATGTTTTGACAGGTAATCGGCCGCAAAATAAACCAACAGTCCCACGGCTACAATACCTAAACCAATAAGGCTGGGTTCTAAATTCCTGCTTGCCCAAAAATACATGAACCACAAATTGGCCGCTACAAAAAATATAGTGGTAAACGGATACCCAAATGTTTTATAAGGCCTTAGCAGGTTTGGTTTTTTAAGCCGCAATACAAATACCCCAATAACGGTTAAGGTTGAAAACAGGGTAAGCACAAAAGTAGTATAACCTAAAATGGTATTAAAGCTGGAAGTGAAAAGGATAACAAGGGCCACTATACTTTGAAACCAGATGGCCATCGCGGGAATACCGTGCTTGTTTTTATGACTGATAACCTGGAAGATGGAAAAGTCCTCGCCCATGCGCTGCAAAACTCTCGGGCCCGCAATGATCATACTACTGATGGTTGAAATAAGCAACATACTGATGATAAGGCTTATCACCCTTCCGCCGCTTTCGCCAAAAATATATTTGGCCGGGATAAAGGCCACTTCTTTAACGCCTGCCATTTCGTTACCCGGTGCTACATACAGAAAAATAAAATTGAGCAGTACATACAGCAAAGTAACAATGGCTGTTCCCGAAATAATAGAGAGCGGGATGTTTTTCCAGGGCATTCGTATTTCGCCGGCAATGTAGCTGCTGGCGTTCCAGCCGCTATAGGCAAAGTTTACATATACCAAAGCTGCTGCAAATCCCCCGCTGAATATGGTGGTTACCGTGCCGTGAGAGGGAACAAAGCTAACCGCCTGATGAGGCGCAAACATAAATCCGCAAACAACAAAAACCAGTATCAGCACTATCTTTATCATAGTTGCGAAAGACTGAAAGCCTCCCCCAATCCTGTAATCCATAGATTGAATGATGGTAATGCCAACGATAACAGCGGCGCCTATCCACCGGGCATCGTACCCTGCAATCACGTTGCCAAAATAACCACCCAATAAGGAAGCCGCCAATGCAATGGGTGCGCTAAAACCGATAATTGCGCTAACCCATCCGGACAAAAAACCCACCGAAGGGTGAAATATTTCCGTTAAAAAGTTGTACTCACCACCACTGCGCGGAAGAGCAGCCCCTAACTCGCTGTAGGCAAAAGCCCCGCACAAAGCAATGGTGCCGCCCAATACCCATAAAATAATAATAGAGGCATAATCGTGAAGGTCGAGCAGTTGAAAGCCCAGGCTGCCAAATACACCCGTACCTATCATATTGGCTATAACAACGGCAGTGGCAGTATTTAAACTATATTTTTTACTCATGAATAAAGGCGCGCAAATGTATGAAAAGTTCGTGGTTGGAACCGGAACGCCTTTGACCCCATTTCAGACAAAATCGTGTACTTATCAAATTTGATTAAATTCGATGATATCAACCTAATGAAAAAACTACTCTGTTTTGGACTTGTACTTTTGCAATTGAATCCTGTTTTTTCGCAGTTTGGTAAGATTGATACCGTCGACTGTACGCCATCTCAATATATTATAACCACATATTTGGCAGATGCTCAAACTTTGGCTTTGCGCCAAATTTTTGTTAGCCAGGATATTTATAAAGACTCCGTACAAATCCCATCTTCCCATTATGCTCCTATTTTGCGGGATTTGCAAGGAATTTACGAAGCAGGACTGCCACAAATTACAGACTCCATTTTTAATATTTACAACATTCATACATACCAGGATCCTGATATGACGGAGTTTGATCTTAGCGTGGACACAAATTATGTTTGGGTAAAAAACTGGTTGGCCACAAATTTAGTTTCGGGGAATGATACTATAGATTTACTGATGAGTAAGTACAATTTAATCATGCAGGGTGCAACAATCTTTATAGGGAACGAAGCGGATATATCTATCTGGACCGGTTCATATTTAAACCTGGCACCGTTGGAGAAAGAATTTAAACGGGTAAGCGGAGTGTTACAAGCCAGCGATGGACTTAGTTATATTGACGGCAGTAATATTACAATGAATGATTCCGGCGCTTTCAAAGAGTACATATTTACTTTTGCTTTTGGCGATTGCCCATCGGGCTGTATGGGCCATCACTCATGGAAATTCCGTGTTTACCCGGGTTGTTTAGTGGAATACATGCGCAGTTTTGGAACGCCGTTACCACTTCAATCGGCAATTGAAGAAGTCGGCCCGCAAAATCTTTTTTCTGTCTTCCCTAATCCTTCTAACGGTACATTTAGTATCCGTTCTTCAGATGTCATAAGCTCTTTAAAGGTGTCGGATATCCTGGGCCAAACCCTGGCTGAGAGTAGACCCGGCATTAGTGAAGTCCAATTTCAGGAAGATAAAAAGGGAATTTATTTCCTGACCGTTACAACTGACAAAGGAACAGCCACACAAAAATTGTTTATAAACTATTAAAGGTTTTAATTCCCGTATTTAATAATCTTCTTTGTGGCCATGAATGATGTGCCCAAAACCGATCCTTATGCAGTGTTGCGGATCGCGGAATTCAGGAATTTTCAACTATCCCGCTTTACACTAACCTTTGCCGTACAACTTGCAGAAACAATATTGGGATGGAAGGTTTACGAAATAACGCATGATAAACTGGCCCTGGGTTTAATTGGTTTGGCGGAGGCTTTGCCTTTTATTGTTACCTCACTTTTTTCAGGGCATATAGCCGATAATTATAACCGCAATAAAATAGTAATGCGCACTATTTATGCCATGCTGTTTTGCTTTGCAGTTATTACCTGTTTTATGTTTAACGATGCCGCTGTATTAAGGGCAAATGGAATGTGGCCGGTTTATTTTATTATAGGTATATCGGGCATTGCACGTGGTTTTATGGCGCCTTGTATGCAAAGTATGTTGCCACAGATTTTGCCGCGGGAGTTGTACGCTAATGGTGCTACGTGGAGCAGCAATACCTGGCAAACAGCCGCCGTAACAGGCCCTGCATTTGGCGGATTAATGTACGGATTGCTTAAAAGTAATTTCCCCGGTTCGGATGTCGCTGAGTTGGTTTCATTTTCTGTTGCCCTGGTGCTAATAGGGGCATCGGCATATGCATTTAGCAGGGTGGCTCAAAGACCAATACCTAAAAAAGAAAAAACAGAAACACTTTCGGAATCATTAAAAGCCGGATTACAATTTGTCTTTAATAAACAAGAGATGCTATCCGCAATTTCGTTAGACCTTTTTGCAGTATTGTTCGGTGGGGCGGTGGCTTTATTGCCTGTATTTGCCAGCGATATATTACATGCCGGGCCGCAGGGCTTAGGATTGCTGAGGGCAGCGCCTTTCCTCGGTTCAGCCATAATGGGATTGTTTTTAGCCTACTACCCCCCTACTTTTAATGCAGGCCGTAATCTTTTGTTTGCGGTAACCGGGTTTGGTTTGGCTACCATAGGTTTCGCAGTATCGCATAATTTTGTGCTGTCGTTTGCAATGCTTTTCCTTACGGGGGTATTTGACAATGTAAGCGTGGTTATCCGGCAAACTATTTTACAGGTAATGACCCCCAACCATATGCGTGGACGGGTTAGCGCAGTAAACCAGATATTTATTTCTTCCAGTAATGAGATAGGTGCTTTCGAATCCGGCCTTGCTGCCAAATTGTTCGGTACCGTGCCTTCCGTAATTTTTGGCGGCTGCATGACACTCGTTGTAGTAGCCAGCACCTTTGTCCTGGCACCCAAAATGCGCAAGTTGAAACTGTAGCAACTCAAAATTTCGCACGGAGCCACGGAGATTAAAGGCGGAGAATACAAAATACAGAACAATGCATTTAATCTGTGCATCTGTAGTTATGCATTTATATTTCCCGGCTGTTCCCTCGGCTGTTTTCTCCGTGCGAAATAATTTGCATTTAATCTGTGCATCTGTGGCTATGCATTTGTATTTCCCGGCTGTTCCCTCGGCTGTTTTCTCCGTGCGAAATATTTTTGCATAAAAAAGCCCCGGTACATCCAGAACCGGGGCTAAAACCAAAGCAACAAAAAAGATAGTTTACACGGCAGAAGCAAGGATGCCGGGGGGTACCATAGTTAAGTCCTTACTTCTCCGTGCGTAAGTTTAAAACAGCAGCGCCTGCGTATTGATTTTTCTCTTCTGCAATTCGCTCTGCATTTTCTTTATAAGATCAGGCATTTTAAGATCGTAGATGAACGAGGAACTGTAAACGGTTTCCAGTTCGTCGTTATTTAATGATTGCAAATAATCGTTTACCGTTTTTTTAGGACCCTTAATAAGGTTGTACTTTAAGATTTGCATAAAAGAAGATTTTATAGGTTTAAAAAGAATTTTGTCTTGATCCGGAAAAAGGAATGATCTCTTCAATAAAAAGCAGGCCGCTGCTTATCAGCCGGGGTTCGTTACCCGCCGATACAGGAACATCTAATTTTATGGCCAGCGACTCGAAAACCTGCGTGGTACCAAACAGGTCTATAAGATTTAAAGAAGCGGGAGCTGCATGGGGATGCACGAACAGATTTTCAATTTGCCACAGTATTTCAACTCCCGCTCTATTTTGACTCAACAGTGTCTGTAAGTCATTACGGGATACCAGGTACTGCGTTTCGTAGAATTTTCCACAATGGTGGAGAAACCCGAAAAGATATACCTCGTCCTTACTGCGGAATTCGATTTCGTTAACGTAAACCTCGTTTTTGGTGAAGGGTGATGACTCAGTTGCTTTCATGTCGTTTGCTTTGATGATGACACAAAAATGGCCTGTCACTGCGCAATGGACCTGCGCAGTGAAAAAAATTATTTTATTATTGTTCTGTCCCCACAAAAAGGGCAATCCAGCATAATGTCCTTAAACCGCGAAGCCTATACCCGTTACCGATTAATTGATGAGCGGCTGCGTAAAAAGCCATTTCCGCGCCTTGAGGACTTGATAGAGTACGTAAGTGAAAATTTTGATAGACCCGTTGCCCGGAGGACCATCCAGGCGGACCTGCAGGAGATGCGCTATGACCAGTTGCTAAAATTCAATGCACCGGTAGTGTATGATAAAAAAGAAAGGAGTTATAAGTACAGCGATGAGAATTACTCCATCAATAACCTGCCGGTAACTGCTGATGAATTGCATGGCCTTGACTTTGCCATTAGTATTCTCGACCAGTTTAAACATTTGCCGGCTATTAAAGAGTTTGAAGAGGCCATCATGAAAATTGCTTCTACCGTAAAGATCAATAAAGAAGCCAGAGGCGAAAGCGACCATATACAACTGGATAAGCCCTTTATTATTAAAGGGATTGAATTTGTAGAACCCATTTTAAAAGCGATCTCGGAAAGGAAGGTTTTAAAGTTTTCATACCAACGACATGGCAGCGATACCGTTTCGCAAAATTTGTTGGAACCCTACCTGATACGCGAATCGAAAAATTTCTGGTATGTGATAGGTAATGGCATTAGTAAGAAGGAACACAAGATATTGACGTTTGCCCTTGACCGTATTGTTGACCTGCATATAACGCATGATACTTTCAGCGATGATAAGATTGACAGAAAGAATTTTTACAAAAATGTTTTTGGTGTAACCGTAGGGGAAGGTAAGCCCGAAAGTGTGGTACTTTCATTTGCTCCCCTGCAGGGAAAGTATATTAAGACCATGCCCCTGCATAACTCGCAAACCATCTTAAAGGAAAACGCAGATGAGTTTAAGATTTCGTTAGAACTGGTAATAAACACGGAACTTAAAATGCAATTACTCAGCTACGGCGCCAACGTTAAAGTGATTAAGCCGAAAAAACTGGCTGATGAAATGCGGGACACCGGTGAGAAGTTAATCGCCTTATATAAATAATCTTTAGGCAAGTGTATTTGCCTCCTTAAATTATAACCCCTTGATCACCTGCTGTTCTTTTTCAAAATCTAAACCCACTTTGGGTTTTGGAAAACCTTCTTTGCTTTTATGATCCAGCATTTCGGTTAAAGTAGTTGCCATATCACCTCTTTGAAAAGGGAAGTCATTATTCCACTTTTTATCGCTCACCTCAAAATTTACCGGTACCAGCAAAGGGAATTCAGATTGTTTGATTCCGTGCTTTTCCAAATCTGCCGGACTCATGTCAACAATTTCAACTTGTCTGTTAATTGCTTTCGCTGTAATAGCAATCACATGCCGTAAAGAAGTTTTGGTTTGAGAAATAGCATTGTAAATGGTTTGATGCTTAGGAATTTCAATTGCCAGTAACAAGGCTTCTGTCAAATCATCAGCATTGCTAAGGCTGAAATTAAAATTGCCCTGTGGCGTTAATATTTTATCAGAAAATTTTGCCCGGTATAACCAGTAATAAAAGCGTTCTGTCCAATCAAACTTGCCATAAATAAAGCTGGGGCGAAAAATGATCTTATCCAGCCAGTCCTGGCCGAGCAAAGTCCTTTCCATTTCGGCTTTTTTCTCGCCATAAGCATCCGGTAGTTTGGATGTTTTTTGAGCATCGCTGCAGGCAAATGTTTCATCTTCCTCAACAATGGGTCTGTCCGGAAATTTCCCAATATCAAAAACGGATATAGTACTTATAAAAATATAGCGGCCCACTTTGCCTTTCAGTTGCCCTATTAGTTTTTCAAATGTTACGGGGTAATACGCACTGAAATCAATAATGCAATCCCAATGCTGATCGCATATTTTATCCACCTCCTCTGTTTCACGATTGCCGTGAATTTGTTTTACGTCTTTAAAAAGTTCCGTGTTGGATTTGCCGCGGTTGAATAGTGTAAGATCATATTCAGGCATTGCCTTCAGGCGTTCCACTAACGCCCTGCCAACAAACATAGTTCCGCCTAATACCAGTATTTTTTTCATAATGCAAATTAGTGAAAATGACTACTCGAAGTGCATTTCTTTCGTTGACGCTGTTTTTCTATTACTTAATGTTTTATCTCTCCCTTCAAAGATTTTTTAACCACCTCCGATTTACTGTTTACATGCAGTTTACGGTAAATATTTTTGATGTGAAATCTTATTGTTTCAAGTGTAACATTCAGGCGGTCGGCGCAAAGTTTGTAGCTAAGGCCATCTACCAGGCACTCAACTACCTGCTTTTCTTTTTCCGTAAGGCTATTTCCGGCGTCCTGCTTTTTTGGTTGAAAATACGCTACCATCTTGCGGGCGATAATTGGAGATATAGCTGAGCCACCCTGGTGTACATCAAGAATTGACTCCTTAATTTTTGCCAGTGGCACCCCCTTTAAAACATAACCGATGGCTCCATTACACATGGCTTTAAAAATATAGTCGGATTCGTTATTGATGGTTAGCATGATCACATTCATTGCAGGAAATTGCTGCTTCATTTGCGGAAGGCCTTCAGTTCCGTCAATGCCTGGCAGATTAATGTCCAACAGCAAAATATCGGGCACCACTGCGTCCGTATTTTTCATTTTCGAAAAAAAGGACTCGACCGAACTTGCGCTTATACAACAACTCAACTCCTCCTGCATATCCAGGTACAAAACCAAGCCCTCTCGCAAAGAGTTATTGTCCTCCACGATGCCGACCTGTATCTTTATTTCCTGGTTCATAGTCCTTGTAAAATTAGCCTGCCAATAATTATTTCTGCCCCCATATTAATGGGGGTAAAATCAAAAAACATCTTTCCCTCTTAAAATTATTTCAAACCCATTAGCTCTTGAAATCTCAATGTTGGCACCCAGCTCTTTTGCACGGTCTTTCATACTTTCTAATCCGATACCATTTCCCATGAATTTGCTTTGGGTACTATTGCCATTGTCCGTGATCTTCAACTCAAAACTCTCTCCATCACTTGTTACCTGCACTTCTACTTTCGTTGCATTGCTATGTTTAATGATATTGGTAATGGCTTCTTTAAAGATCAAATAAATATTTTGCCTGGTAACACCATCAATCTCCTTTAATCGATTAACTCCCGTAACAATAAATTTACTTTGAATATCCTGTCCACTCAGTGCTTCATACAGGTGTTCTTCCATCCGGCTTAATAATTTTCCAACGGTATCGTTTTTAGCATTTACGGTCCATATTACATCGCGCATATTGCCCACTGCATTGTGAAGGGCCTTCGCTATTTTTTCAAGAGAGGCAGTTTGCTGTTGGCTATTACTCATTTGCGCAAGTTCTGCCTGCACTGCTATATCTGTAAGAGTGCTTCCTACTTCATCATGCAAATCGGCCGCTATTTTCATCCGCATGTTATGAACTTTCTGAAGCTGATTTATCCTAAACCGGTAAAAGAAAAAACTAAGGATAAATACAATTACAAAACACAACAGCCAAAACCAAATTTTTCTATAAAAAACCTCATGTACAATAACCGGTATTACCAATTCCTCACTCCATATCCCTCTTTGGTCTTCGGCTTTTATGTGCAGCCTGTAATCGCCGGCGGGAAGGCTTGTATACCGGATGGTTGACTTTTTACCATTGTCTATCCAATTATCATCAAAGTTTTGCAGGTAATAACTGAATTTGTGTCCATCGGGTTCAGCATAGTTTAACAAGGCTACGTCCAGTTCAAAAAAGCGGTCGAAGGGGAGTAATTCAATTTTTGCCGGATGCTCAATGCCGGTTTCGCGGGTTGCAAATATTTTTTTTGTGCCATCATACACCGACAAGCGCGTAGCTATTAATGGATAGCTGATTATTGAAGGTGATAACACCTCATTAGGTTTGAACAAGCACATGCCGTCGATGGTTCCAAATAGTAAACGGCCATCTTTGAGTTTTAACTGGGAGCGATAATTGAATTCGTTATTGGGTATTCCGTTTTCAACAACAAAATTTACAACACGTTTTTTTGCTCTGATAAAACAGCTTAAGCCTTTATTAGTACCCAACCATAAATTTTCCTTCTCATCCGGTAAAAGCGAAACTACGTCGAGCTGGTTTAGACCGGATTCTTTACCAAAAACTTCAAGTACTCCATTTTTCAAACTAAGATGCTGAAGGCCATTATTTGTAGCCAGCCAAATGTTGTTTAGGTCTTTAGCATAGCACTGATATATTTCCGGCACCTGCTGTTTAGTGGCAGTCCAATATTTTTGAAGTGAGATAATTTGAAAATTAGCGGGATTCAGGATTAATAAACCCCGTGAGGAAGAGATGAGAATTGCAGTATCGTTCACATACTCAAGATGCCGTAGCCGGATATTGTTCAGGTCAGTGTGCAAGAAGCCCGTTACATCCTTCAAATCGCTGTTTCCTTTTTTTATCAAGTAAAGTTTTGCAAATCCACTTATCCAAACGTTTCCCCTGGGATCTTGAATTGCGTGATAAATATTGTCCGGTACTTTCACCCCGGGTTCGAAACTATTTTTTGACATGTTGTAGAAAAGCAAACAGCTGTCATAGGCGCCGGCAATTATTCTTCCATCATCGAGGCGCAAAAAATCATATATAACTGCAGATTTTTGGATTC
>JAQBNQ010000399.1 GCA_028288545.1 Bacteroidota bacterium | reverse complement strand
GTGCAGCCATTTTGGTCAGTAGCAGTAACAATGTAAGTAGAAGCCGCGAGATTGCTGATGGTAGGCCCGTTAAGTCCTCCTGTCCAGTTATAGGTAACAGTGCCTGTTGCGTTTACAAAGTTTGCTGTAGCCGTTCCTTGTGTAGCGCCGTAACAGATGTCGTTTGTTCCGTTAACAGTTACACTTTGAGGTCCGGGCTGTGTAATTATTTCAGTTAAGGTAACAGCGCATCCATTCGAATCCTGAACTACCCCGGTATAAGTTGCGGCAGTAAATCCACTAAGGGTATCGGTTCCTGCAGGTATTGCATTTCCCAGATAAGTATATGGCGGAATTCCACCTCCTACAGTAATAATCAGTTTTCCATCGCTGCCTCCGTTACAACTAACATTACTGTGCGAAGATGTCGCTGTAAAAGCAGTAGCCGGTTCGGTGAGCGTGTCCGTACCAATAGCAGTACAGTTGTACTGATCTGTAACTGTAAAACTATATATGCCGGCAACCAAACCTGTAGGGTTACTACCGGTTACATTGGACGGATTCCAGGTATAGGTATAACCCGGCGTTCCGCCACTGGCCGTAATGTTGAAGTTACCGGTGGCCGCACCATGGCAACTAATGTATTGATCTGTGAAACTTCGTGTAAGCCCTACAGCAGGTCCGTTAACTGTAGTTGTTCCTGTAACAGTACAGCCGTTATGGTCGGTAACGGTTATGGTGTAGTTACCCGCAAAAAGATTATGATCCGTTGTGTCGGTAGAAAAATTATTCCAGGAATAAGTATACACAGGGCTGCCTCCGGTAACATGTACCGTAGCACTTCCCTTACCCGAGTGATAACAACTATCTATAATGGTGGTAAAGGTTAGACCCAATGAAGGAACACCTGATATGTTGGCTGTGGCTGTTGCCGTACACCCTGTGGCATCTGTTATCGTTACACTTATACCACCCGGACTAAGATTACTAACGGATGGGCTATTAGGCTGCCCTCCACTCCAGGTGTATGTATAAGGAGGCGAGCCGCCTGATATAACCGAGGCCAGTGCCTGGCCATCATTCACACCCGCGCAGGTTATGCCAATAGCAGTTAATTGTGCCACCATAGCAGCACCCGGTTGCGTAATAGTAACCGTTCCCGAAAAAGCGTGAGCAGGGTTACCATCGCTATAGTTATAAGTATAAGTTCCGGCTGTAAGTCCGGTGGCAGTAGGTCCGCTGCCTCCGCTGCTCCAGTTAATAACCTGCGTACCAGTTCCGCCGGTAACGGTAAGCGTAGCAGTGCCATTATTGCCGTTAAAACAGGTAACATTGGTTGTAGTTGCTGATGAAGTTAAACCGCATGGAAGTGAACCCACAGTTTCAGTATATTGTAGCAGTGCAGAACAGCCGTGAGAATCTTCAAAATCGGCTATGTAGGTACCCGGCCATAAACCTGTAACGGTGGTTCCTGCAAATCCTGCCCAACTTTGATTCGAGTATGGAGGTGTTCCACCCGAAATAACCATTGTGCATGAGCCATTTGCCAGGCCACAACTTGCATCCGTATGGGAGGTAGTAGCACTAAGGGCCGTTGGCTGGTTAAGTGTATATTGGCCTGATGCGGTACATATACCATCAGTAACTGTTACAGTGTAAGTACCGGCTGTGGCACCTATATATGTTTGTGTTATTTGTGTTCCGCCGTTCCAGCTATAGGTATAGTTTCCAAAACCGCCCGTTGGCGCCACAGAAACACTTCCGTTACTTCCACCATTGCACGGGGGAGGAGTTAAAGTTGGAGACAAGGTGATAGGATTCCGTACATCCACCGTATTACTGGCAGTGGCAGAACACCCGTTGTTGTCTGTTACCGTTAATGTTGCAGTGTACACCCCGGCGGCGGCATATGTGTGGGTAGCATTTGCCGTAAGCAGAGTAGGGTTATTTACTGTAACAGGGGGAGTGCCATCGCCAAAATTCCAGGTAAGGCTGGCATATTGATTTAAACTGTTTGACGTAGTACAGGTATTATTTACAAAGTTAAGATCAACCGAATTTCCCAAACATGTTTGGACAGAAGAAAGTGTAAAGTTTACGTACAGCGAGTATTGAAAATTGCTGTAATAACAATCCTTTTGAGAATAATTGTAAAACCCAAAACGACCTGGTTTGTAGCAATCGTGCCAGTCGAAAGTTGGTACACCATCTACATAAATTACGGCGCGGGTATAAGTAAGATACAGGTCAAAGGTATGATTGAAGTTTGTGGTCCAACCCGCACCACCGAAAGTATTTTGAATAACTGTAAATTCCGGAGTGTTCTGGTGATTCCAAAAGATATTATTGTAGTTACCCGATGGAATAATACCGTTTACACGATCAAGCGATTTTCCGCTGCTGGCGCCGTTTTGCTGGTGTTGTTTCCAGTCAAAAAGCCAGCAATCAAAACTATCGGTGGCTATTAAAGGGTTTAAAAAACTGAAAACAAATCCCATCCAATCATCATCGCTGTCCGTAGTTTTAAATTGACCCGTTACATGTACATTCATCAGGTTAAAAGGGCTGTAGAAAAACGTGGGGTCGCCGTTAACAGTTTGGTGTACTACCGAACCTCCGCTTTGTACCTGCCAATTGCCGTTTGCAGGCTGGCCACCCTGCGTCCAGGTGCTAAAGTCAACGTTTGTATTGCACTGCGAATTGGCAGCTATGGCTAAAACGGTTAGAATTACAATGAGTAAATTTTTTTGCATAGTATCAGTCAGGGTAAATGAATGGGTCCGAAAACGGAATTTATACTTTTTTAGAGTTTGGTTCCAATAGTTTTTTAATAAATAGAAATTTTGTCTTATTTTGACCAAAAATGGGGTCGATCCTGTTTTAGAAGATGACTTAGCTTCTGGCTTGGTTGCAAACGGTTAATAAACTCGGGTTACGTGCATAACTTCTACGGGCCGAATCTCAAAAGGGTAAGGGAAGTACTTTCTTCTTTACCCTGCCTAAGGAAATGGTACAGGCGTAGAGCGGTTTTTCTCTTTGATTATAGCTAACCTTATTTCTTATTGGTCTTTTTGTCCTTCACTTGGGTGAAAAGGATTGCTAGTGTGCGACCACTATCTTTCGAGAAATGGTTTCTAAAGGCATTGCTTTGGCTGTTGCTTTTATAAAGTAAACCCCACTCGATAATTTCTCCGTATCAAAAATATCCACCTGCCTTGTTCGTTTTACTGCAAGCAGTTGCCCTGCTTCGTTCAATAGCTGCATTTCATAATTGCCCTGTGCTCCCATTTCTGCATATACATATTTATCAGCCGGGTTGGGCATTACCCGCATTGTATGCTCCGGCACTTGCTGTTGTAAGCCGGTGTTTAAGGTATCGCAACCGCTGCCAACCAAAGGGCCTAATTTGTAATTGATCATGTTGGTTAACGTCATATCATTTACTGTAAGCGTGGTATAACCTGCATACACAAAATTGCAGCTGTCTCCCTTTTCATCCGGCCTGTTAACCACCTGCATAAAATAAAATCCACCGTTCCATGTACTGCCATATAATTTGCCATTCGGGCCTAACTGCACAACATCAATCCGGGCATGGTCGCCGCTGTCGGCTAAAAAAACCTGTACAGAATCCTGCAGGTTGGCATTCCAGAGATCATATTGAGTGAGACTAATGTCACAACTGATGTAAAGAAATCTTCCGTTGGGGGAAAATTCGAGGGAGGTTGCACAAGAAACCGGGTTATTTGGGTCAAATAAATCCGTATTATAAATAGTGCGCGCGTTGCTGAACTCGCCTGTACAGCGGTCAAAGTCCATTAAGGTGATAACGCTCTCAAGGGCACCGGTTGCGTATTCTGATCCGTCCTGCGAAAACTTGCTGCACATATTGTCATAAGGGCCATTATAAAAGGGACCAATATATTGCGAGAAAGGCCCGAAAATGGTATCCGGGGTAAGCAGAAATTTAAAATACCGGTTGTTATTATGCAAGCTCTTAATTAACCAATAGTCCCTGCCATTGGCGTGTTTACAGGCTGTAAACCCTCCATCGGTAAAAATCCCCTTTGAGAAAGGAACGTTTTTTTGGACGATTTGCGGATAACCGCTGGAAACATCGATTGTGGTGTAATACATAGTCCCCGGCCGGCCTCCGTTTAAAGTATCATCAGACATATGAAAAAGGTAATAGAGGTTACTGTTGCCAGGAGCCGGGATAAATAAAGCCCCTTGACTCATACCAAGACCTCCGGAATTATTTAAATCGCTCCATGCACATGGACTCAAACTGTCGCCATTGATCAACATGGTACCGGTATTATCAAATATAGTGATGCCGTTGGTTATGCACAACAGGTTACCCGAGCTGTCACAAATATCCGCGGCGGTTAAAAAGATATTAAAAAATCCATTGACCGGGTGGTTGACCACAGTATCATTCCTGAAATCCACTATGGAGGGATCGGGGGCAAACGCCCACTGGGCATCATATTGCTGCGCCCATCCTTTTACAAAGGCGCACAGCAATATGAAACCGAGCAAGCGTTTTTTCATTTTATAATGACGATCTTTCCTGTTTTAATTGTCCTGTTGTTATCCTTTAACTTCCAATAATACACCCCACTGCTGATGCTTGCAGCGGAATACTTCTCAAAGTTAATACCTTCCGGTATCTTTTCATGTTAACTATTTCTCCTAACTGACCAGTAATTTCAAACCGAACCTGCCCCTCTGTTTGGGCAATATATACCATTACCCGCGCTATCCGAAGCCACATCCAGTTCGAAGTGTGGGCAGAAAAAATGATGTGGAAATGGCCGGATAATAAAACAAATCGGAGTTACCGTTGGATGAGTAATATGGAATGGCCCTTTCCTCGTTTAAATTATCTCAAGCTACGGGGCATTTATTTCGTTTCTTTGCCCCATGTTACAATACGGCAAATACAATACACTGGTTATTACACGACGAACAGACAATGGCTTTTACCTGGCCGAGCCCGCGGGCGAGGAAGTGGTGGAGGAAATACTGATGCCCAAAAAATTCATTACCCCCGAAATGAAGGAGGGCGATAGTTTAACCGTATTTGTTTACAAAGATAGTGAAGACCGGCCCGTAGCCACCACCCAAACCCCTAAAGCTATTGTTGGCGAGGCCGCCTACCTAACCGTTAAGGAAATGACCAACATTGGTGCGTTTTTAGATTGGGGGCTGGATAAGGACCTCTTTCTGCCCTTCCGCGAGCAATCGGAGCCGGTGGAGATAAACCAAACCTGCCTGGTGTACCTGTATTTTGATTTTGCGTCAAAAAGAGTTGCTGCAACTTCCAACATTAACAAGTTTATTAAAAACCGCGAAGTTGACCTGAAGCTAAACGATGAGGTGGATTTGATGATCTGTTATGAAAACGAAGTGGGCGTTCGGGTTATCATCAACCAAAAACACTGGGGTATTCTTTTTAAGAACGAAATATTTACGAAGCTGGAAAAAGGTACACACGTTAAGGGATTTGTAAAGAAAATACGCGAGGACGGTAAAATTGATGTGGCCCTTCAAAAACAAGGCATAGCCGGCGCCAAAGATGTTACTGAAATAATACTGCAGAAACTAAAGGAAAATAAAGGCTCCCTAAAACTAAACGACGACTCCCCGCCCGAGCTCATCCACGAAATGCTGGGCATTAGCAAAAAGAGTTTTAAAAAGGCAGTTGGCATATTGTACAAAGAAGCCAAGATCACTTTAACGGATAACTATATTAAGTTGAAGTAGGCCTGACGGTTGGCGGTTGACAGATGGCGGATAACGGTAATACAGAGTTCAGCGATTCACATACTCGCGGAATGCTGGGGATTAATTAATTCAGGTCATAACTTTATCATAATGATAATAATCGATCAGCCTGCCCGAATGACTGAAGCCATTCAGTCGGGCGGGCGTTCTATTATCACCACACTTTCTTCAAACTAAAATCCTGCACCTTTAATACGTTAACATGGTTGTTCTCGTAATAGTTAATGGTGGTGGCGTTTTTCATGGTAGGAGCAATGTCAAACTTGTAACCGGTGCCGCTGTAGCGCTGTGTGCTTAGCTGGGGTAAAAAATCTTTTCCATAAGTGGCCACCGAGCGAAGAAGGAAATTACTGACATCATAACCCAGGTACGAATACTTGGTAGGCTCAACAAAAAAATTGGTGGTGTAGCGCTCAATAAATTCCTTTGTTTTTGGCTTTGAGGTATCGGCAAAAAACGCGTCGGATATACGCGTGTGTAAGTTATTGATGTAGTCAAGCCGTAAAATATCGCCGCTAAGCCAGGTGGGTAAACCGTACACCACAATATTTAATTTAAGCCCCTTTTCATACACCGAACGAAGTGTGCTTTGCACATACGGTTCATCGTAGCTGGTTATAATGAGGATATTGGTTTTGCCGGACTGTAATAACTCGTCCAGGCTTGTTTTTTTGCCGTTTACCATTTGGTCGGCACTGTTAAGCATTGATAGCGTGTACTTATGCTCGTTAGTTGCATTGTATTGCAAAAAAAGCGAATCAAATCTTTGCGCCAGGGCCATGCTCTTTTCGCTTTTAGGCGTGTAAATAATAATGTTGGCGTCCGGAAAAGAAT
>JAQBNQ010000329.1 GCA_028288545.1 Bacteroidota bacterium | reverse complement strand
GCCGTGTTCAGATATAAATCGTTTATACTGCCTTGTCCACCTGTAGGTGCCACTGTTCCTGTAAGCCAGGTAGAGCCATTAGTACCTGCTGAACCCGCAGCACCTGTTGCTCCTGTAGCACCGGCGGCGCCATTGATTCCATTAGTTCCAGCCGCACCTGTTGCTCCTGTAGCACCGGCAGCACCGTTGGTACCATTTGTTCCAGCTGCACCGGTTGCACCATTAGTGCCATTGGTTCCGGCTGCGCCTGTTGCGCCCGTGGCACCTGCTGCGCCATTAGTTCCGTTTGTTCCAGCTGTACCAGTTGCTCCTGCAGCCCCAGTTGCGCCCGTGGTTCCGGTAGCGCCTGTATGACCTGTAGCACCTGTAGCGCCTGCGGCTCCGGCTGCACCATTAGTGCCGTTACTTCCTGCGGCACCGGTTGCGCCAGTTGCACCGGTATGGCCTGTAGCGCCACTTAAAGTAGCCTGAAAAGTCCATCCAAGAATGGTCTTTTTATAATAATCACCTGTTGTTGTATTTAAATAAAGATCGTTTGTATTACCAGTTGTTAAGATTGTTGGAGCCGCTGTACCAGTGTACCAGGTAGACCCACTCCCACCACCGAGTAAACCGCCGGTTAGGTTGGTAATGGTACTGGTTACCAGGTTAGTTACCTGGGACAGATTTACAAGACTCTGCCATGATGAACCGTTATGGAAATAGATATTGTTTGAGTCTGTATCAAACAAGACTAAACCCTTTGAAGGGTTAGTTATAGCTGCGCGGGCAGTTTGAGATATATTAGGGAATTTGATACCCTTGGTACTGGAGTTCATATCCAATATCGCGTTAGTATCCGGATTAAGGGTTCCTATACCCATTCTACCTTCTATTATCAGACCACCGTTTGGGGCACTGTTTGAGGAATAAGTAGAACCTACGGACATTCCTCCTTTTACTGATAATTTACTGCCGGGGTTTGGTTCGCCAATACCAACATTTTGTCCAAATGCCTGGTTGGTTAGAAAAAATGAGATCGTTGCCAAGGAGGTAAGTAGTCTATTTCGCATAGTTAGTACAGTTCGTTAAAAATGATGATGAAAATCACGTATTCAAGTATTGTTAACGAGAACCATAAAAATTGGTTCCGTTTTACTGCACAAATCGTTTAGGAATAAATACAAGTGGAACCTTGTTGACCTGATTTGCGCAGCATTATCCTATATAATATAGTATAGGTTATACTGACCGGTACCATAACAATGCGAACCTTGTATGGTACATAAAACAATAGTAAAACGGCTTTAATTGTGGGACCTGTGAAATTTGCTGTAGTACATTTTAACGGGCTTACCTTTAGCAGTGCTGCTACCAGCCCAGTTATTTTTGTCGAGAATAAAGAGTTCAAAAATTATGTTGGTGGGGGATTCTTCCATTTTACCCAGGGAGTAGACCCGTTGAGTTAAAGCTAAAGTGGCTTTGTCTTTAAACACATGCCATTTACCTTCAATAACCCAATGATAGCTTTCGTAATTAACCTCTTCTTTATACCGGTGGAAGGGTTTGAATGAGATAACGGCATCATAATCTGCTTTAGGGATAGTGTGCAGGGAGCCTTCGGTAAATGTTTGAACCAATTGCCATTTACCACGAAGGATGCATTTTTTATGCTTTGCAGCGGCAATATCAGTTTGCGCAGAAACATGATACACTGCCAAAACCAGCAGAGCTACTACTAAATTTTTAAAAGAATGATGGCGCATGTTATTCCACTATCAACCTGAACGTAGCCTTTGCGGTGCTGTTCGAAAGTTGAAGTAAATATACACCAGCCTGAAGATTATCCTTGTATATAATGAGTGAACGGTTTGCAGTATTGCCCATGTCGCGAATAAGCTTTCCATCAACGCTGTATAACCGGGCCTGGTATTGTTTATCCGAAGTTTCCATAATACTTACAATGGCGGCATCATTGAAAGGATTTGGCGAAATACTAATGCTTATGCCAACTTCGGAATTAAGAATACCTGTTGTAGTTGCCGTTACAGTAATAATAGTATTGGTAGTATCGGCACCGCAGTTATGCAGCGTTATTAGTTGCACAGTGTAGGTTCCGGAAACAGGGTAAGTATAAGTAAGATGCGAAGAACTATCTGTAATAATGGTGCCATTACCCATATTCCAAACATAAGATGAAAGCCCTGATTGAGATGCAGTTAAGGAAACTGTTAATTGCGCCAAATTTGAAGCTATTTGTAAATGTGGAACACTACCAGTCACCAGATTCAGCGTATCAGAATTTACGAGGCATCCGAAGCTATCGGTTGCAACAACGTAGTACGCACCGGCGGCATTAGCAAATATTGATGAAGCGTGGCTACCTGTGTTCCATGTATAGTTTGTGAAACCCGCTGCCGCGCTAATGCTTAAGCTATCGCCAGCGCATATCATGCTGTCGTTACCGGCAGTATTTAATGCAGGGCCGGTATTTCCGCCAGCGTTTAAAACGGTAAATGTTTGGCTAACGCTGCAATTGGAGGCATCAGTAACTGTTACATTGTATGAACCTGCAGCGAGAGCACTCGGGTTTGCGCCGTTCCAGCTGGGAACATACTGCGGCGTTCCGCCGCTTATAGTAAGAATAATACTTCCATCGCTTACACCGGAGCAGGAGGCATCAGTAATTGTGCCGTTTAATGTAACAGGATTGGTTTGTTGTATAACAGCACTATCAGTTTTGATGCAGCCGCTGGTATCGGTGATGGTGACGTTATATGTTCCCGCTGTTAAATGTACAGCCGAATCAGTATTGCTTCCGCTACTCCATGAAAATGTATATGGAGGGCGGGGACCATTCACGGTAATTACAGCACTGCCCGAACTGCTTCCGTTACATGCAACATTAACTGTAGCTACTGAAGCATTATATGGGGTAAAGGATTTAGTGAGGGTTAAAGAGTCTACAATGTTTCCGTTCAAATCGTAGGTATTGTAATGAACGGCATCGCCGTTAATCGAAAATTTCATGAAGTTATTAATGGCCTGCTCCATCGAAATGTTGGGAGAACCTGCGTAAGTATGTGTATCAGGGCCGGATGTTCCACCGCCGCCTGTAATGAAATAATGAACCCCGTTATATACCCCGCGCTGATAATCGTGTGCATGGCCGTTCAATACAAAATCAACATGGTATTGCTCGAACAATGGAACTATGCTTGTGCGCATATCTGTATTGCCCTGGTACATATAAAAAGGAGTAAAAGGAATGTAGTAAGACGGATCCCAATCGTTGGTCCATGGCGGTTGGTGAAAATAAACGAACACCCATTCGCGGTCGTTGCACTTTAGTTCGTTTTGCAACCAAATATATTGAGCGGAACCTGCAGTGTAAGAAATGTTGCCATCCAGCGCAATAAATTTCGCATTACCCCAGGTAAAAGAGTAATACAATTCGGAGTTTGCCGGATTGTTGTGCGGCAATACAAAAGCATCGGTGTAATTGGTGTTGTTGGTGATAACGTCGTGATTGCCTATTGCCGTAAAGTGGCAGGTGTGCTTTAAGATATTGGTGTAATGCTGAAAATAGTTTACATCGTAATTATTGCCCGAAAACTGATCTACATCGCCAACCACCAAACCAAAATCGTGGTTCTGGTTTGCCATTAGCGCAGAGATAGCGTCCTGCTGGCTGTTGTTAAAGCCACAATCGCCGTATACTACCAGGTCAAGCTGCCTTACATTGTCGGGCTTGGCTGTATAAAAATAGTCTACACTGGTTTGCAAACTGCTGTTGGTACTATAGTAATATTTAGTGTTGGGCTGAAGGCCCGTAATTATAATGGCATGAACCTTAGTGGTGGCGGATTCGCTAATGCTATCATTAAGGGCAGATGAAGAGGTACCCCACTTTACTTTACCGATTGCGGTGCTGGCAGTATTCCATGCTATAACCGCGCTGTGCTCATCAGGTGATTGAATTAAAGGGTGCCTGTCAACCTGGGCTTGAGAAACAGCAAAAACAAATAATAAACAAACAAAGGGTACAATCTTTTTCATGCCATTGGTTAAGATGGCGAAGTTAAAGATTAATTGTAAGTTAACTTAGTGTTAACAGTTTTCGGTTTACGGTCTACACTTTACAGTTAATGAAGGCACTTTAAAGGTGATGGGTGTAACCAAAACTGGAAACAGCAAACGGGAGACCGTAAACGGTCTATTTTTTACTGAGTTTAACTACCGGTATTATCATTTCCTCTAAAGAAATACCTCCGTGCTGAAAGGTGTTTTTATAGAAGTTGACAAAGTGGTTGTAGTTATTTGGGTAGACCAGGAATTTATTCTCCTTGGCAAATATGTAGGTTGAACTTAATCGCGATTTAGGAAGGCCGATATCTTCAGGAACCTTTACTGCGTAAACATCCTTATCCTCAAAGTTGAGATTCTTACCGGTTTTGTAGCGAATGTTAGTGGTCGTTTCGCGGTCGCCGATGCAACGGGATGGGTCCTGAACGCGGATGGTTCCATGATCGGTGGTCAATAAAATATTGATATCCTTATCTGCAAGTTTTTTCAAAGCGTTTTGTAAAGGTGAATGATCAAACCACGAAACTGATAATGAACGGTAAGCCGCTTCGTCACTGGCCAACTCCTTTAGTACTTCCATTTCGGTACGGGCGTGGCTTAGCATATCCACAAAATTGTAAACGATTACAGTTAGCTTGTTGTTGAGGTAGTTGGTGATATTAGCTTCCAGCAACTCAGCATCTCTATGGTTGGTGATCTTTACGTATTGATGTTTAATCGGCTCGTGCAGGGTCTTCTTTAAAAAAGCTTCCAGAAAATCTGACTCGTGCAGGTTCTTTCCACCTTCTTCATCATCGTTCTTCCACATGTCGCCAAACTGCTGTTGTATTTTCAGTGGCATCATGCCTGCAAAAATTGAATTGCGGCTGTATTGCGTTGCTGTTGGCAGAATAGCGTAGAAGGCATCTTCATCATCTACTTTAAAATTCTCCATCAACATGGGTTGAATGGACTTCCACTGATCGTAACGGAGGTTATCAATGAGTATCATAAAGGTGGGCTTGTTATCCTTTAACATGGGAATAAGCTTTTGACGCAACAAAGTGTGCGACATGATAGGCGAGTCATCCCCGGCTTCGCTGTTTACCCAACGCTTGTAATTTTTGATAACAAATTTATTGAACTCGCGGTTGGCTTCTTCTTTTTGTGAATCGTAAACCGCTACCATGCTTGAGTCTGATTTATTGAGTTCAATTTCCCAGTAAACAAGCTTTTTATAGAGTTCTGCCCATTGCTTGTAATCCAGGTTATCCTGCATGGTCATAAACAACTTCTGAAATTCCTGTTGGTAGGATGAAGTAGTTTTTTCAGAAACGAGGCGATTGTTATCAATGATCTTTTTTAAGGTAGATAATATCTGCTGCGGTTTAACCGGCTTAATCAGGTAATCGGCAATCTGCGAACCGATAGCGTCTTCCATCAGATTTTCCTCTTCGTTCTTAGTGATCATTACAACCGGTATATGCTGGTCAATTTCCTTAATACGCGAAAGCGTTTCAAGACCAGAAAGGCCGGGCATACTTTCGTCAAGAAAAACCACATCAATACCTTTTTGGGCAACACGGTCTATGGCATCCTTTCCGTTGGTTACGGGTATCAGTTTGTATCCCTTGCCTTCAAGGAACATCATAGAAGATTTCAGCAAATCAATTTCGTCATCAGCCCAAAGGATTGTTATTTGACTCATATCTAGGTTTACAGTTTAGGATTTTCGGTTAGCAGAATCGCCAGCGAATTTAACATAAGTATAAAGGTAATTGTAACATATTATTGTGCGGAATGGTTGTTAAGAAAAATAAATTGAGGTGAAAAAGAATTTAGTGACAGGTAAAAGCAAAATGCCCGGTAATTACCGGGCATTTTGCTTTGTATGTTTTTATGAGATTAGTTGCGCACTAAACGGAAACCCACATCATCATCCTTAGAATCGGGTGGATACTTATCGCGGTTAGCGACACGGCAATCCTTTAAAGGTCCCCACCATGAACCTCCACGAACTACGCGGAAGCCTTCGCCACTTGGAGGGCCCGAAGGATTATTTGAAGGACTTTTGCCATAATATTTTTCATCAAACCAATCCGAACACCACTGCCATACGTTGCCGCTAATATCAAATAAGCCCAACTCATTAGCCTGCTTTTCGCCAACGGGGTGTACATCTCTTGAAATAACACTGTCGTACCAGGCCACGTTCATAGCATTATCACCACCCGAATATTTGAAGCCATGGCCTTTATTGCCGCCTTTTGCAGCGTATTCCCACTCTGCTTCGGTAGGAAGGCGATAATTTTTATTACTTAACTGGTTTAATTTATTGATAAACATTCCTGCGTCAAACCAACTTACGTTTATTACCGGGCACTCCGGACAGGTTTTCGGACCGGGTGTTGTACCCATAATGGCCTTCCATTGTTTTTGGGTAACATCAAACTTGCTCATATAAAAAGTAGTGATGGTAACTGTATGACGGGGTTTTTCCCAGTAATAACATTCAGTATCCTGAGGATTAATGCAACCCATAGTAAAACTGCCCCCTTCAATAGGTAGCATCCGGGCTTCTATTTCTTTTACAATTACCGCCAATTTAGGATCCAGTGGCTGAGCCTTGGATTTGGTTTCCTTTGCGGCTTTGCCGTGTGGTGTTGAACCATCGGCTTTTGCCTGGCCAAACACTGAGCCGCAAAAAAGTAAAGCAAGTAATACGAAGGCTGGGTTTTTCATTCCTGGGTTGTTTTTAATGGGTGTAGTTGAAGTATTAAATAGTTTCATTTTAGGGGGGTATGAATTATTTTATTTAATCTGATTATAGCAAATATAGATGGAATAAGAAAAAAACGGGGTTAAGCCCACAAGGGGTTTTCAACATGCACTATTGCAATATGACCTTTTCTTTGTATTGTGCCCCATTGGAAACCGCATTTAAAATGTAGGTTCCCGGAGGCAAAACGCGGGCGGCGGTAATAGTAAATGTTTGGCTACCTCCACTTTGTTCTGCCGTAAAGATGTTTTCGTAAACCAGGCGGCCCTGTATATCAAACAGGCTCACTTTTACTTCTTCGCCAGGATTACTGATATTTAAAATAAGATCGTTAGCTGTAGGATTCGGATATAAGGCAAAGCCCGCTTGTTCATCATCTGTAAGCTTAGCCTCTACAATGTCTGAATAGGCGAATACCTTATTGTTATCAACCTGGCGCAACTTGTAGTAGTACGGAATGTTTCCCTGCGATACCTTATCATCAAAAGCATATGTTTGGTTAACAGTGGAGTTATTATGCCCGTCTACCCAACCCACATCGCTAAAATTGGTGCCATCTGTGCTTCTCATTACTTCAAAACCAGCATTGTTAACCTCAATGGCAGTAGCCCACGATACTTTAATATGGTGTTTACCCGCAGGGTCGGCCTTTACGTAAATGAATTTAACGGGCAAGGCATTGCTCTCGCCTGTCATACCCAATACAAAGTGAGAGAAGTCGGTATAGTTACCACCGGGCACACCTGTACCGGAATAACATCCTGCATTTAATGTATAGGTAGTAAGATCGTTTATTGTAGAGGGTAATGTCTCAATTTCGGGCCTCCAGTCTACCGACGCCAATGAAGGATCATCGCCGTATGATGATTCGTGCTTTATTACCCGCCATGTGCTGCCAGGGTTGTTGCTACCCAGGTAAGAATTGGCGAATACTTCCATATCGTATTTGTAGCCAGTATTTGTGGAGGCAAAACTCCAATAGCCGTGGTCCTTAGCTGTATGTTCTAAAATAACCCACTGCGGGTTTCCTCCATTGCAACCGTTATCGCTAAAATACCGGTTGTATCCCTGGTTAGTAGGCAAAGCACCGCTAGGGCAATCGGCACAGTATTCGGTGATATGGCCCACATATCCCGTAGGGTTTGATGAGCCATCGCAAAATTTGGTTTTTACGCTACCGCCACCGGGCACCTGCGAAAAATTAAGCCTTACGCCATTAAACCCTTTGCCCGAGGTACCCACCGGAAAAACGTAGCTTGTTGCCGAGGCAATTTTACGTTGAAGGCCGCCATCGGCACTTGCCCTGATACCACTGGTTACAATAAACCCCGATGAAGGAGTTCCGCCCATATCCAGCACCGGATAGCCCGAAATTGCATCCACATTTCCGTTTTGTATATCCAATAAATATTCAGCAGTACTGCTATAGGTTTTGAACAAGCCTTTTTGATTGTAATTGGTATATATAGCTATAGGATTGTAAGTAGTACTGGTATTAGCTGATCCGAAAATCAAAGAACCCTCTACCACTACAGGTGTTTGCATTTCAACAGTGTCGGAAGCATATACTTTATCAATAAGCAAATTGTAAAAACTGGAGTGACCCGCAGTAGACATAGAACCCTTTATAAGTTGTGTTCCGCTGCCAACGAATTTTACCACCCGGTCTTTCGAAGCAGAATTATTATAGACGCCAAATTTGGCGCCTGAATTATTGATAAAGTTTCCTGTCAGTTCGATAGTGCCATCGTTTTGAACACTGCCGGTTACTCCGTTCAGGGAGTTTACGAAATCGCCCTGCACCGCCATCAGCGCTTCCTTTTGAATATAAATGTCGGAGCCCTTGTTATAGAAGCCGTCCTGCCCGTAGTTAAACAAGGGAGCAGAAAGCAAAATGATGACCAAATGTTTCAGACGCATTTTGGGAGATAGGTTCTTAAGCATGAACAAAAAATAATCTTTGGCCGATCCCGATCACATATAGTGAAGAGAATCGTTCTCAAACAACTAATACGTTGTAAAACTCAATTGGTTACGAAAGCAGCCGATTAAATCAGGTTGCAGTTTGTAGGAAACTTCATAATAGAGATTAAACCGGGGAGGATTAATTGCCGGGTGTATAAATATCGAAGGCGGAGTTCCGGTTGTAATTGATTGCCATATATGCCTGAAAAAGGCTTTCCCCCGTGCGAACCTGTGTGAAGGCCGCTTTTTTAAAAGCCTGTGAACAATATTGACTAAATCAGAACGTTTGGTTGGCATTAATTTAAAGCAGGATTTATATTCATATATTTAGCTTATGATTAAAACCCTCCATTTTATCCTCTTGCTATCCATGGCCCATCTGTTGTCCGCCAACGATTCTACCCGGGTAAATACACTCAACCGCCTTTATGCCGGGGCTTCTTTTACACCGGGAATGACTTACCGGTATATAAACAGTGTTAAACTACCAACCGGCAGTACCGAAGCAATTGTACAAAACGCAATATTAAGTGGCCGAAAACAATATGAACACCCGGGCTTCGGATTCTCAGCGGGCCTGCGAATGGGCATAAATATCAACTCATTTATTAGCATAGAAACCGGTGCTGATTATGCCAGCTATTCGTACTATTCCCTCAGGGATGTGTTTTTGGGCTCGCAGTGGACCGGTTCCGGCTTCGACACCACAAAAACATACAAACTAAAAAATGCCTACATCTATCAATACATAAATCTGCCTATTACTTTAAACTTTGATTTGGGACATAAAAAAGTGAAAGCCCTGATTTCGACAGGTGCCTTCTTCAATTTTCTTATTGCGGCAAACAGCGATAACCGGCTTTATCTCGGTCACCAGGTTATTCAAAAAAGCGGCAATCCAATCAGGAATATTTCGGCGTTTAACGTATCCCCTTTTTTGGGCGTGGGTATAGATTGGAATATTAATCGCTTTATGTTTCTGCGGGTATTGCCAACTGCTCAAATGCAGGTTCTGGCAAATATTAACGGACCCTTTTTAACGGAACGTATTTGGAACGTGGGGCTTAATGCATCCCTGTATTTTAGTTTCCTTAAAGTCAAATAACGTTTGAATAAACAGGGTGGCAGCAATTTTAAATAGCCACACCAACCTTGCTATGCATTTCCATATATGCCTAATAAAGGTTTTCTTCGCGGCCACAGAAGCTTTTAATGAACAAACGTAAAATATTCAACGACCCAGTACACGGATTCATCACCATTCCGCACGAGTTGATATTTGACATTATTGAGCACCCCTATTTTCAAAGACTAAGAAGAATAAAGCAACTGGGGCTGAGCGATTATGTTTACCCGGGAGCAATCCACACGCGGTTTCATCATGCTTTGGGGGCATTCCATTTAATGCGTAAGGCGCTGGCTATTTTAAAAATAAAAGGGCATAAAATATCTGAGGAAGAAGAGTTATCAGCCTGCATTGCCGTGTTGCTGCATGACATTGGGCATGGTCCTTTTTCACATACGCTTGAATCAAGCCTGATTGCAGGAGTACATCACGAAGACCTGAGCAAAATATATATGCAGAAACTGAACCAGCATTTTAAAGGGCAGTTGAGCATGGCTCTGGATATTTTTAATGGCAAATACAAAAAGAAATTTCTGCACCAGCTTGTTTCCTCACAATTAGATGTTGACCGCCTGGATTACCTGACCCGCGATTCGTTTTTTACTGGAGTAAATGAAGGTGCCATTAGCTATGAGCGCATTATTGAGATGATGAACGTGCATAAGGACGAATTGGTAGTTGAACAAAAAGGAATTTACAGTATTGAGAGTTTTATTATAGCCCGCCGCCTGATGTACTGGCAGGTGTACCTGCACAAAACGGTTTTGTGCATTGAACAAATGATGGTAAAGGCCATTGAACGGGCCAAATACCTGATCGGTAAAGGGTACAACCTGGAAGCATCCCCTGCCCTATCGTGGTTTCTACAGCATAAAGTGACTTTAAAAGATTTTGAGAAAAATGAGAAGGCGCTTTACCATTATTCCGAACTGGACGATGTGGATATTTTTTCGGCCTTTAAATTCTGGAAACACGGCGAGGACAAAGTGCTCAGCACCCTATGCGAAGCCATTTTGGACCGCAAGCTTTTTAAGATTGAGATAAGCAATACCGCTTTTTCGTTTAACAGAATAAAGCAGTTGAACAAAATGGCAATGAAAAAATTTAAACTGACTGAAGAGGAAATATCCTTCCTGGTGTTTTCCGACTCTACCAGCAATTATGCATACAACCCCAGCGAAAACCGCATAAATATTTTGACAAATCATGGAGAAATTATTGATATTGCACAGGCTAGCGACCAATTGAATATTTCGGTACTAAGTGTACCCGTTACCAAATACTTTGTATTCTATCCTAAAACACTTGATAAAGAATAAGATTTGATCTTTCCACCACCCCTCTGGGAAGCTTTCACAAAAAAAATTAAAAATATTTTTAGCGTTTAAACAATAATTCACAATCAACACGTTTAAACGGAACTA
>JAQBNQ010000328.1 GCA_028288545.1 Bacteroidota bacterium | reverse complement strand
TTCTCTTTACAAACAAAGGCGTCAGGTAATTCATTTTGTCCTTTTCAAAAACGATATAAGTTTCCATTTCACTTTCGGTAATAATTCCGCTGGCTGGCTTAAAGCTTTTGTTTTCATTAAACGGATTTACCATGGAAGCTCCGGGAACCAGTGTAATTTTTCTCCACAAGTAAAGAGTCGCTTTGCCTTTTGATACCACCTCTAACAATTGATGCGCACCCCCATTTAATTCAACCTGTTCGAAAGTGGTGCCATAGGCCTTAACATATTTCACCTCGCTAAGCGGCACACTTATTTTTTTTGACCAGGCCGTGTCTATCTTAAATTCCTTTTTGATGATATTGCCATCCTGGGTAATTATCTCGTAAAGATTTTCTACCTGCCCGATGACATGTTCGTTATTATTAAGTATCAGGGTATCAATTTTATTATCGCCCTGGCCATAAGTGATTTGATAAAAAACCGACGAAATGATTACTGCAACGAGCGTTTTTAAAAGAAAATTTTGCATATGAATTATTATATTTTAAAAATACAACAAAAAAGATGCCGGACAAGTTGCTTCATTGCGCAACATGAGTAATCATTTTATCTTTGTGCTGCTTTTAGGATAAAAACCTAACCATGCCTATAACACTCGAATTAAAACTAACGCCTGAACAGGCTGCATCTGAAGATGAAATTAAATGGCAAGCCGCCGACATGGCCCGCCTTCCATTAGAGCAAATTGCCCATTTGCGAATTGTGCGTAAATCTCTGGATGCCAGGAAAACGCAAATCATCGTTTTGCTGAAAGTTGAAATTTTTCAGCCTGATGAAACCTTTAGCGCTGAATTGAGAACGTTTAAACCACTAACCGTTTCCAATTCAAAAACATGTCACATCATTGGCTTCGGTCCCGGTGGTATATATGCTGCGCTGCAATTGCTGGAACTGGGTATTAAACCTATAATTATTGAACGGGGGAAAGATGTACAGGAGCGCCGGCGCGACCTTGCCGATATTAACCGGAAACTAATTGTTAATCCCGATAGCAATTACTGTTTTGGCGAAGGCGGGGCAGGTACATACAGCGATGGAAAGTTGTACACCCGCAGTACAAAGCGTGGCGACATAAAAAAAGTACTGGATGTTTTTATTCAACACGGAGCTAACGAACGCATCGGTTACGAAGCGCATCCGCACATCGGCACCAACAAATTACCAGGTATAATTGAAAATATGCGCCGCACTATTTTAGAAAAAGGCGGAGAGGTGCATTTTAATAAACGGGTCAGTGGCTTTAATATTAAGGATGGAACAATGAAAAGTCTGTTATGTGCCGATGGTTCCGAATTTGATTGTCAGCATGTAATATTGGCAACCGGTCACAGTAGCCGCGATATTTTTGAACTATTGAATAAGGAAAGCATATTAATTGAAGCAAAACCCTTTGCCGTTGGGGTGCGCATAGAGCATGAGCAAACATTAATTGACAGTATTCAATACAAGAGAATGTTGCGAGGGGAATTTCTTCCCCCATCATCCTACAGTTTGGTTACACAGGCACTGGGGCGTGGCGTGTTTTCATTTTGTATGTGCCCGGGTGGTATCATTGCTCCAGCCTCAACATCGCCGGGCGAAACTGTTGTAAATGGATGGAGTCCAAGCAAGCGCAATGGGCGGTTTGCAAATAGCGGTATAGTGGTAGCAGTTAACCCCGAAAACTGGATCCATTTGAAAGAGCATGGCCCCTTAGCGGCGCTGCAATTGCAAAAACAAATTGAGCAAAAAGCTTTTTCAGCAACCGGAAGCATTAAGGCACCCGCCCAACGCATGGAAGATTTTATTCAAGATAAACTTTCGTCTGATCTTCCCGATTGTAGTTACGTGCCCGGAATCATCCCTGCTGAACTGTCGGATATTCTACCCTCATTTATTTCCAAAAGCCTTAAACAGGGGTTAATTGATTTTGGGAATAAGATGAGGGGCTACCGAACCAATGAAGCCGTTCTTGTGGGCGTTGAAAGCCGCACATCCAGCCCCGTGCGTATTCCACGGGATAAAGAAACATTCAGGCATCCGCAAATAAGCAATTTATTTCCCTGCGGAGAAGGAGCAGGATACGCAGGCGGCATTGTAAGCGCGGCGATGGATGGAATGGCTTGTGCAAATGCTGTTAATTCCTAAACTGCACAAATATTTTCCTTTCCAAATCAGGATTTGTCTTTGATTGAACCACAATTTGAATTTTATCAGGACCTGAGGTTGCTTTTACAGGAGTTACATCAAAACTTGCCGAGCGATTGCTATGCAAAACAGAAGTTGTAATTTGCTTTTGATAAGCGCCCTTGCCCGAAGATATTTTTATTAAATAAGAATCATCATCAGTTCCCTCATTGAAAACCTTTAGTGTAAACGCAGAAGTCTTTTGAGTAACAGTATCTGAATTGGTTTCACACGTAAAGTAGCAAGGGTACAGGGAGGAAATATAATGTGCACGGTACAGGCGATGAGTAAAAAGATAAGTAGAACTTTCGGGGCTTTCCACTATTCCATCCCAAACAATTTGTTTGTCGCGGGTTATTTCAAAAATACGGTCGCCGTTACCCATACAAACTAAAAAATGATGATTAGATAGTTCTTCCACATTCCCTCCATTTCCTCCATGACGGTATCCAGCCATGGTATCAAAAGAACATACAAATTGCCATTTTACTTCGCTCTTTTGATTGGCTGTAGGTTGCGAAAAAATGATAACCGATGAGGGACTATCAACTGGTGTGTTATCGTTATTAAAAACGGCGATAGTACCGTCATTCAATATCCTTGCATCATGTTGCTTATGAAAATAGCCCGGTTCCCTGGCTTCGCCCGAAGGCATTTTTGAGCCCCAGCTATTGACTACCTGTCCCGTTTTTTTATTGATCTTTATTATCCGGTCAATATCTCTAAAACCGCCATACACAAATTCATTTTTATTATCCACGCTAAAAGCATTCATATGCGCCCGCAACTCATAATCCGATGAATCGCGTTCAGGCGAACGCCAGTCCTTGTCAAAATAGTTATCAGAGTTCCAACTCCAAACTATTTCCTTTCTCTTATTATATTCTATGACCGTGCCAAATTCAACCTTGGCATATTCTTTACCATTTCTAACCTGGCGAAAAGGAAATTTTTTGTTCATTAAAACGGAATCGTAAGTCGTTGGAAGTTTCTTCCATTGTTGCACACCCAAAACCATATAGTTTCCGTTGGGTAGCCGTTTAAAATCGTGATTATACGCCTCGTTATTGTTGCCCGAAATTTTTCCATCATTTGGTGCCTTCCAAATAATATTTCCCTGCAGGTCGCTTTCAAAAGCATCCGAATCAGAAAGAAAAGTAACCGTGCCGTAAGGCGTGATTTTCATATCCAAAATCTGCGGTCGCATTTCAAATTTCTTTCTAACCGGGGTAAGTCGCCAGTTTATCTTTGGCAGATACCATATCACCTTTCCGGTTCTATCCAATACCGAGTGTGTACAATCCATAGCAATTAAGCCACCTGTTTTCGAAGTATCGTTTCGCAAAACATGCAAACTCATAATGCTTTGTCCAAAAAAAGAATCGGAGATGGTTTCAAAATTATAGGGACCATTCCACGGTAACACATTTCCGTTTTTAATACCAGCATAACGCCATTGATATTTAAACCCAAAATCAAGACCGTTAATCATTGTCGCTATAGAGGAATCCTTTTGTTCCATCGCACCATTAAATGTTTCGCTTTCTTTGCTTACCTGTACAACGTACATTTCGGCATCCTTTACTTTTGGATATTCGAACATTATCTGGGTATAGTTCAGTTTAGCGCCCGGTGCAGGTACCAATTGCGCCTCCGCAAGGAAATGATAAAATACTATTGCAGGAACCAGGAGAATCCGGAATTTCATCAAAGCGATTTTTAATATTTATGGTGCAAATTAAGCGGCAATTTTTAAAGTTGCCGCTTAAAAAAATAAAAGAGGAATAGCTTTATCTATAAAATATAATATTTTAGCAGTTAAAATTGTAATATGACAAAATTGTTAATGGTAGTTTTTAGCTGTTTCGGAACATTGTTGCTTTCGGCGCAAAATGCCAATATAAGTTGGGGACCAATTGGTGATGTGGGCGCACTAATGAATTCGGCATTTATTTCTGCCACCGGCGATAATTGCTACTATATCCTTACCACATACAAGAACCCCAAGATCACAAAATTTGATACTCAACATACTAAGATAGGCGAAAAGGAAATGGATGCCACCTATAAGGGCCAAAAGATTGGAGGTTTTAAAGGAATGCAGGTGAAGCATTTTATACATACAAAAAACTACGAGTATCTGACTTTCCAGGCCTATAATATGAAAGACAAAACCATCGAACTTGTCTTCAGTAAATTGAATAAAGATCTCGGCTTGTCCGAGCCCAAGTTGGTTGCCTCTTCGCAGTTTAACATGCCTACCCTGGGAGAAATTTTCGATGCGAGCGACCGGACCGGTGTAACTGAAGAAAGGATTCGTACCAATAAGTCCCGGACCCTACTGGTCCATATTCATTCTCAGGATAAGGATAAACCCATGGAAAATTATGCAATAACAGTTTTCGATGAGACATTGAATGTAAAATGGAAAAAGCAGCAAAGTGTTCCGTACCCGGCGGAAAAGACCAGTATTCAGAGTGTGCAATTGAGCGAGGATGGCCAAACGGTAATTATTTCCGCCAGGGTTTATGATGCCTCCAAAATATTTGTAATTACACAAAATGATTTTAAAGAAATAAAATTTGATTTAGGCTATCATGCTGATATATTAAATGGAAGTGCTTTCGTGAAGCCCGACGGCAGCCTTGTTATTGCAGGCGCTTACGTGGATAACAATGACCCAAAATTAAGGATCAGCGGAACCTATGCGCTGAGTTTTGACACTAAAGAAATGAAGGCCTCCAAACCGGTATTATTTCCGTTTAAAAATAATGTACTCGACAAATTACCGGGCGACGATGGCAACAGTATAGAGGGCCTGCACTACCGCCTGGCAAATTTATTATTGTCAGAGGCTGGTACTGTTACTTTGATCATTAACAGGACTTATAATACGGTTAAGTATTACAGCAACGGAACTACAATAAGCGAACCACATTGTAATGAAAGAATCGTTGTGGGAATTGATAATACGCTTCACAAAAAATACGATTTGGTAGTAAATGACGAATTTAAAGGGAACATGGCAAGTCCCGTTTTAAGTTCCGCAGACCAGATAGGAGAAAAAACAATTTTCATTTATTCTGCCGGCGATTACCCAAAAAATGAATATCATGTAGGTGTTATTAGCGAAGATGGAGAGTTAAAATCGTTTGACGCAGGATATGACCAAAACCTAAACAAAACTATTTGGGAGCTTCGAGATTGCGGCAAACCATCTCCAAACAGCATTCTTGTTGAAGGCCGTTCAGGAAAACGATATAAGCACGGAATTCTAAGTGTCGGGCATTGATGTACTCAACCGTTCCACTCAAATAATTACCTGGTGATAACTATT
>JAQBNQ010000325.1 GCA_028288545.1 Bacteroidota bacterium | reverse complement strand
ATCAAATTTATCAGGCTTTCAAGTCCTGCCGAAGCACAAATGTTTTTAAAGGAATGGAAATTGAAAAAACCTTAACCTACTGAATTAACTTAGTCAGTAGATTAAGGTTGTAATTGCTGATTATTTCCTGCTATACGGGATATTTCAATCACCCTTTTCAAGTGTAAAGATATCTTCAACCGTTTTGCCAAACACCTTTGCTATTTTAAGTGCCAGCACTGTAGATGGCACATATTTATTGGCTTCCATGGCGTTTATGGTTTGGCGGCTTACTGCCACTTTATTTGCAAGATCCTCCTGCGTAAGGCCTTTAATGGCCCGCTCTACTTTTATACTATTTGTCATCAGTAGCGGCTCTACCGTTTTTATACAATAAGTAATTGAAACGCATAATAAAAATCACCAGCACAGTAAATATGTTATACTCCATAACGTTCAAAAACGCCATACCATATATAAAGGCAAAGGCCAAAAGCATTAAGCCATAGTTTACCAGCACAGCCCACATCAGCGACGACAAACGCATGTTGGCAATAAACTCATCCTCTGTTTTTTCTTTAGAGAACCCTACCATTAAGGCGCCCACTATAAATAATACCCCAACCAGGGTAGCGGTAATATTTGCCTCTATCACCGAAAAGTAGTGGCTATCTTTAAAAAGCTCGTTATCCATTATAGCAAATACCTTTGTTTTAAGTACCAGCGTATCGCCTAAGCCAGTTACCATTAAGATAATTCCAAGGATTGCAGATGGGATTAAAATACACCATCCAATTGTTTTGTACTTGTTGGGCAATAACAGTTTGTTGTACATAGTGAATATTGATTTGTTTATGCAAATGTAAAGTATATTTTACATTATGACAAAATAATTTTACAAAATGTATGAATTATTTAACAAAATAGAGGATGGGTTGCTAAACTTGATTTTTCAATTATTTTTGCGACCTCCAAAGACAGTTAAATGCCGAAGTGGCGGAATTGGTAGACGCGCTCGACTCAAACTCGTGTGTTGCAAAACGTGTGGGTTCGATTCCCACCTTCGGTACAAAGAAGGCTTCAATATAATGTTGAGGCCTTTTTTTATACCCTGTTTCCGTAAATAAACTATACACCCATATACTCGCTGTTTATAAGTTCGCGTTATACAATGAACGAAACCGCCTGCTATTTGCTGAATTTAGACCTTGGTTATGGAGTGCCCAAAAGTAAAGCGGGCATTGTTATGGCATTTTTTTAATAAAACAGGTTTTAAGTTCATGGAAGAAATCAAAACTACACCTAAGCGGAAGAAGGTTCCCGAGGAGTTGGTACTGGATGCAGAGTTTGTGGCACCCAACCGCGAAAAGAAGGCCGTTAAGAAGCCAAAGGAAACAAAACCTGCCGAACCCACTTGGTGGAACGATGGCCGTATGTCAAAAATTACCGGCTTGTTTTTAATGATGTTCTCCTTTGTACTGGCGGTGGCCTTTACCTCTTACCTGTTTACCCTTGCCGATGACCAGAGCGAATTAATTAATGGTGGTGTATCCACTTTAACGGATAATACAGTAGTAGTTAAAAATGCCTTAGGTAGACTGGGAGCCTTTTTAGCCCATCTGTTTATCAATAACTTATTTGGTCTTTCATCCTACCTGTTTGTGCTGCTAAGCTTTGTGGTTGGATTTAACCTGCTGCTGCGCAAAAACGTTTTCCCGGTATTAAAAATATCCATCTATTCATTTATGGGGGTGGTATGGTTTTCATCGGCTCTTGGTTTTTTCAATAGTTTGATATATCCCAACAGTGTTTTGTCATGGGGCGGAGCCTTTGGTAATTACTTAACCGGTCAATCGGGCTATTTAACGGGTTTGCTTAAACCGGTAGGGGTTGCTGCTTTATTATTTGTTACTGCCCTGGTATTTGTTGTGGTAGTGTACAATATTGATTTTGGGTTTATACTTGGTGGATTGAACATTTTTAAGAAGAAGGAGGCGGTCGCTGATTTGAATGCTAACACTAACTCATCGTCCAACAATATAACAGTTCCGCAATTTAAAGACGAGAGTGAAAATATTTTTGCAAAGGATAATATCGGTGGACTAGCCGAAGAAGTGATGAATGGCTCGATGAACCTGGAAATTGAAAATCCTGGTGAGGAAATGGAGATGACCGTTATTGATTTGGATAGCGGCAAACCCTTAAAAGGAAAGAAAGCCAAAGAAGACGCTGATCTGGAACTTGAGGTAGAAGACATAAAGGAAGAAGCAATAGTAGAAGCCAACACCGGCAACCTGGGAACCAATTACGATCCTACGCTGGATCTGTCTAACTACAAATTTCCCGGATTGGACCTGCTGGAAGAACACGGCAGCGATAAGGTGAAGATAGACAACGAGGAGTTAGAACGGAATAAAAACCAGATCATTTCTACCCTTAATAATTACCAGATTGAGATTTCGAAAATAAAAGCAACGGTTGGTCCCACCGTAACTTTGTATGAAATAGTACCTGCCCCCGGTGTCCGTATCTCCAAAATAAAGAACCTGGAAGATGATATTGCGCTTAGCCTTGCAGCTTTGGGTATCCGTATCATTGCGCCTATACCGGGTAAAGGAACCATTGGTATTGAAGTGCCTAACCTGAACAAGGAAATAGTTTCGATGCGTTCGTTATTGGCTTCAGAAAAGTTTCAGAATACCACTGCCGACCTTCCTATATGTTTGGGAAAATCAATCAGCAACGAGATTTATGTAGCCGATCTGGCAAAAATGCCACACTTGCTAATGGCCGGTGCAACAGGCCAGGGTAAATCAGTTGGTATCAACTCTATTATAGTTTCATTGCTCTATAAGAAACATCCGTCTCAGCTAAAATTTATTTTGGTTGACCCTAAAAAGGTGGAGTTGAGTTTATATGAAACTTTGGAGAAGCATTTCCTTGCCAAACTTCCGGGTGAGGCAGATGCTATTATAACAGATACTAAGAAGGTAGTTACCACGCTCAATGCCCTTTGTATTGAAATGGACCAGCGTTACGACCTGCTTAAAAAAGCCCAGTGCCGTAACTTAAAGGAGTATAACCACAAGTTTGTTAACCGTTTGCTTAATCCCCAAAACGGTCATAAGTTTTTACCCTACATTGTTTTGATTGTTGATGAGTTTGCAGACTTGATAATGACAGCCGGTAAAGAAGTTGAAATGCCTATTGCCCGTTTAGCTCAACTGGCCCGTGCCATTGGTATTCACTTAATATTAGCAACACAGCGTCCATCGGTAAATATTATCACCGGTACTATCAAGGCTAACTTCCCGGCCCGGGTAGCGTTTAAAACAACTTCAAAAATAGATTCGCGCACCATTCTTGATTCGGGAGGAGCAGAGCAGTTGATTGGCCGTGGTGATATGTTGCTTTCGGTTGGGAGTGATATGATACGTTTGCAATGCGGTTTTGTTGATACACCTGAAGTTGAACATGTACGTGACTTTATCAGCGACCAGCAGGGGTATACAGTCCCATTCCTTTTACCAGAATATATTGATCCGGATTCGAAAGAGGCAGGAGAGGAGTTTTTAATGGATGGCGACCGTGACGACTTATTTGATGATGCGGCCAGGATAATTGTAGCCAATCAAATGGGCTCTACGTCGCTTATTCAGCGAAGGTTAAAGCTTGGATATAACCGTGCGGGTAGATTGATGGACCAACTGCAGGAAGCCGGTATAGTGGGCGATAACCTTGGTACCAAGGCCCGCGAGGTGAAGTTTAAGACCGAACCTGAATTGGAACAGTATTTGCAAAAGCTAAAGGAGCAGCCTTTATAATTATTTGGCAATTGGTAAGCAGCATTTGTATTTACTATGTACTCTGAAATTTCAGGTTAAAAGATTTTACATGAAGAGTTATTTGGTTTTACTGCTTATCGTTTTATCTATCGTTGTTTCGGCACAAAAGCAAAATCCTGCTAACGACCCCGAAGCATCTGCTTTGCTTCAAAAGGTGAGCGAGAAGTATAAGGCGTATAAAAACATATCGGCCAACTTTAAGCTGTTAACCCAACGCCCCAAACTGAAGCCAGAGGATGACGACAGGAAATATAATGATACACTTTCAGGGCAAATTCTTTTACAGGCCAGCAAATTCAAAATAGCCATTAAAGACCAGCAAATATTTTGCGATGGAAAGAACATCTGGACCTATACTGCAGCCGAAAAAGAGGTGCAAATAAATTATTTTGAAGAAACGGATGATGTGTTT
>JAQBNQ010000281.1 GCA_028288545.1 Bacteroidota bacterium | reverse complement strand
GCGATGTTACGGGATTAAAGCTGAATGATATTTTTGAAATAAAGAGCCCGGCAAGTGAAGGTTTATCGGCCACTTCTTTTTTTGAAGAAAAGGAAATGGAGGGGCAGCTTAAAAATGCAGAGGGTTTAGCCCGACCTGTTAAGTTGCTACTAAAGCCCATGAATATTGGGGGCGAATTTTATCAATTGCTATCCGTAGACACTAAAGCGCAACAAGACCAGGGGGCTCCGAAGGGCAGAAGTGATGAAGAAAGATTTTCGACCGAAAGTGTTTTGCACCTGGCTTCGCATGATTTACGCGAACCTGTTAGAACCATACTCAACTACGTGCAGCTTATTGCAGAAAACTTAAAGAACAAAAAATACGACGCTGCGGAGGAATATACAGGCTTCGCCCGCGATGCAGCCGATGGAATGGAACGATTGCTTACCGACCTTAAAGTGTACATTGGTTTAAGTGACCACAATTTCTCTCTGTCCAGGATTTCGATGAAGTTATTAGTAGCGGATGTATTAAAGCAGATGAAGGATGAAATTGCACGGACCGGGGCTGAAGTAAATGTTGCCCAGTTACCAGATATTAATGGCGACCGTGATCTGGTTGAGAAGCTGGTAACGCAATTGATCGACAATGCCCTTAAATTCTACAAAAAGAATACTAAACCAGTGGTGGATATTGGCTTTGATAAATTTGAGGGTAAGATTTTATTTTGTGTAAGAGATAATGGTCTCGGTATCTCTAAAAAATACCAGGATAAAATTTTTGAACTTTTTGAAAGACTAAATCGCGTAGACGAATATCGGGGTAATGGCCTGGGCTTATCTATCAGCAAAAAGATAGTTGAATTACACGGGGGCACAATGTGGGTGGAAAGTTTACCCGGTTTCGGCAGCAGCTTCTATTTTACCCTTGGGCAGGGATAAACTTACCTTACAACACTAAACTTGCCGTTTTGAATTTGGGCGTGGTGATTATCAATTATGCGATAGAAATAATTACCGGTAGCAACATTGTTTAGCGAAATACTGAAAGAAAGATTTTCAATAACCATTGACTTCATAATTCTGCCAGTAACATCATAAACTTCGAAAGAGTTTCCCTTTAAGGCACCATCCAACTTAACATTAAGAAGATCGCTGGCGGGGTTAGGGTAAATAGAAATTACATCATCGGCGTCTAAATATCTAAGACCTGTTGTAGCGTAATAAAAACTTACATCATCCAGCCAAACGGTATTGCCAATTTTACTCATGTCACCATTTATTCCTCCACGGAAAATAAGATGCAAGGTGTCAGGATTTCCCGGTAACAGGTAATGAATGGTATCTGTAAAAGACAGCCATTCGTTTTGTATTATGTCATCGTCATTTATTTGCTGAACGCTGATAGCAAGAGTATCTTCTTTTAATGCAACACTGTCCCATCTTGTAAATACGTAAGCATAACTGGCGGTATCAGGCACCAGGTGATTGATCTTCATGTAAAAGTTTAGCCACTCAGGTTTATCAGTAAAGGCCAGTCCCTGCGAATAAGCGTTGGTAAGGCGTGGGTCGCCAACAACGCCCATGACTCCGTAACATATCATACCTGCACACGCTATTGCTCCGGGTACTAATACCGCTATGTTCTCGTTAACATCGCCCGCACTGTCTAATGAACTTGTATCGGTATATAAACGGGCCGAAAAATTGCCCGAATGAACATTAGCCGAATCGGTTTCTTTAAACACAAAATGGTTAATGGCCATTTGCATGGGTTGCTCAACAATACCCCAGTTGGTAGGGGTGGCAAGGGCAAGTCCGCAGCAGCGCTCAAAGTATCCGCCTTTCCACAACTCAATACCGTTATTAAAAGGCTGTTGCTGCGCTTTGGCACCAAGCAGGATAAAAAAACAAAGAAGAAACAGGGGGAGTTTTTGCCTCATGCGGATGTGAAGATAGTGAAAACCATTTATTTTATTGAGCAGGATCAGTTTAAAGCCTGTTTTTATGATTTCCCTCATTAGGAATATTCGGATTGCCAGCGTATATTTGATTTGTGTTCAAGAGGATAATAGGTTTATCGGTGGCTGTACTGGTGTTGATGCAAAGTCTGCTCAACCTGGGGCTGTATACCTATTTTACTATGAACAGGAAGATGATTGCCGATAAGGTTTGCGTTAATAAAAGCAATCCCCAGCTTCATTGTAACGGCCATTGCTACCTGGTTAAGCAATTAAAAAAGGCTGAAAAAAATGAAAAGCAACAGTCGCAGGTATTAAAAGAGCAAGATGAAAATGTTGTAAGCAACGAACATTCTGTAGTTGCTGTTTATTTCCCCAGCTATCAAATTACGCTGATATATCCACAAGAGGCTTCCTCTTACCGCTTTCAGTATGTTAGCGATACTGTAGAACCACCTTCCGTTTAATCTTTCATTTTATTGGGGCGAAGTGTATTTGCCCCACAATAATTGATTGATTAAATCCTTAAATTTTATGAAACGAATTTTAGTGGCTGTGATGCTGTTAGCATCCTATACAGGTACTTACAGCCAGGCGTGTTGTTGTAGCAGCGCGGGAGGTAGTTATTCCATACTACCCAATCTTGATAAGCATGTAGTAGGTATCAGGTATTCATACGCCGATTACAATACAACCATTTACCCTGCTATGAATATGACCATGGCAAACGGCGACCTAATGAGCATGAGTGGAACAGGGAAAGCTGCCCTTGAAAGAATGAACACTTTAGATGTTTTTGGACGATTCAGTTTGCCAAAAAGATTTCATATCTCGGTTTTTTTACCGGTACACATTTTAAGCGAAAAATCAGAAAGCGGGGTACAGCGTTCAGCAGGTATTGGTGATCTTAGTCTTCTACTCCAGTATTCTGTTTTTGATCCTGCAAAGTGTAACGGTGAAAAAAGTAAACATCAACTAAAGTTGGGAGCCGGAGTAAAAGCGCCTACCGGCAAATTTGAGATGACACCTGATGGAATGTTTAATACCGACCTGCAGATGGGAACCGGCAGTGTTGATTTTTTATTCAATGCAACATACACCTACCGGTACGAAAAATTTGGGTTTAATATTTTTTCCGCCTATAAAAAAGACCTGGTGAACAAACAGCAGTTCAGGTTTGGAGATAAACTGAGGGAAGGGGTAAACGCATTTTATGTTTTGCGGCCCGTAAAGGATATAACCCTTACACCAACCGCGGGATTGAATTACGACCACGCATTCTTTAATTTTTATCAAAAGCAGAAATTAACCTATACAGGCGGCGATTATATCAGCGCAAGCGCCGGGCTGGATATTTATTACAAACAATTTGCGCTGTCAACCTCCGTTTCTCCTATGCTAATGAGTTGGCTTAACTGGAGCGGCGAGCCTATTCAACGGCTTACGTTTGAAGCGGGATTCTATTACAGTTTTTAAAAAATATTCTTTAACTTACAAGAACAATAAAAATGAAAAACAAAATCTATATAAGTGTACTGGCAGCAACAGCAATAACCTGTTTATTTATTCTATCAGCCTGTCATCATTCTAAAGATACCCCTGCGGCAGGGCAATTTGGTTTGCATCTCCATACCCAAATTGATACTAACGAAGTGGACTTAGGCACCTTTTATGGTGAGCCTCATTCAACACTATGGAAAGCAATGTCTTTGAATTACGCCCAGTTTTATATTTCGGGAGTAAGTCTTCAAAAAACAGATGGTACCTGGTATGATATTCCGGGTTCAATGGTCCTTAAAAGATATGAGTTGGAAGAATATTATGTTGCGTCTGTTCCATCGGGTAATTATACCAGTGTGAGGTTTTATGTGGGACTTGATTCTGCCACCAACGCTACAAATCCTTCGCAACATAATTCTTCGGCCGACAGTATCCTTGCAGCTACCGAAAGCTTTATGTACTTCGGTGCAGGGCAGGGATATAAGTTTATGAGCCTTTCGGGTGCTATCCGCCTGGGAACTACCGATTCAATACCTTTCGATTACCAGATTGGAGGAAACAGCAACAGGCCCCTGATAACCATGCCACTTAAAAACTTTACGGTGCTCCCTAATCAAATAGAGTATTCGCATATCTGGTGTGACTACGGTCGTTTATTGGAGGGAATTACTATTAACGGTTCAACCAACAACATAGGTAATTCGTATGGTACCGCTCCACAAATAAATACAGCAACTTTGGTTGCCGATAGTATTCAAAACATGTTTTATTACGAACCGGGTGAATAAGATAAAAATGGGTAGGACAATTTTTGCAGTGTTGGTTTTAATCGTCTGTCTTTCGGAGTGTACGAAAGACCATTCCCAAAATCAAGGCTGCTCTACTTGTCCTACCATTTCTTTTAAAACAGATATCATTCCTATTTTCCAGGCTAACTGCGCTATTCCGGGTTGTCATACAGGCCCGTATCCAACCGGTTCCTTAACTTTGGATTCTGCAGTAGCTTATACACAAGCTACTGCTGTTATGACCGGTTATGTAAAGCCCGGCAATCCAAACGGCAGCATTCTATATCTTCAGTTAATTGCAGGTGGTAACCCCGTTATGCCACCCGCACCTGCTCTGCCACTTGATGCCTGCACATCGTCTAAAATATCCTGTTGGATACAACAAGGGGCTTTAAATAACTAGAACGGGTATTAACCATTCTTCCCCCAAGTGTCGTGCTTTTTAGGTTTCCATATCCTTAAGTTCCAACCTAAACCTGCCATAAATTTTAATTCATCCAGCCTGTTAGGCGTTGGCGCAGTGCTGAACATTTGGCCGGCAGTGCCCTGTACCTTTACAAAAAAGTGAAACATGGAGCCGACATAGTAATTACAGCCTACAGAGGCCGCTATAAGCGGAACCAGGCTAAAGGGAGTGTACTTTATTTCATCCCCGCTTTTGTAAGTTGCTCTTACAAGTCCTGCACCCGGAGTAAGTCCCACAAACGGATCCCAGTGGCTTGGTTTTAGAAAATGATATTCCGCGCCCCAGTAAACGGCGTGGTTGGCTTTTACTCCTACTTGTTCTTTTCGGGATGTAGCGAATGATATCCAAAGTGAACCGGTAAATGCTACGCGGTCGTCTAAAAATATTTCCTCGTCTCCATCTAAATAAGCTGTTACGCTTTTCTGGCCAAACATATATCCCGGTGCAAGATTTCCTTGTGATACAACACAACCTTTGCGTTCTTCCCATATGCGTTGCGCCTGTAATTGTGACGATAAACTGAGCATTAAAGCTGCTATTATTATTTTCTGGGTTTCCATAGTTTCAAGAATTTATAGTGTGCACTAACAATCAGCATTACGTGTCCCTCCCATCCGGCATTTTTATGCTCTTCTATCATAACAGAGCCATCCGGCTGTTGGTCAGCATCCAGTTCTTTGCCAAGATGGAGGACATACATGGTGGCTACTGAAATATCAAATTTAGGTGTGATATTGTAATGGCAACCTACAGACATTTGAACCGCGGCTGTCCAACGTACATGATTGGCCTGGTCCTCACCGTTTAGGCGAATGCTGGTATAATCGAAGCAATGTCCTGCAGCGACGTAAGGAGTGAACTTACGTGTAAAGCCCTTTGGATTAAGCAGGTAAAACATGACGTTCCAGCCGATATGGGCATCTAATCGATGTGCCCGGTTGTAAAGATTGGTTGAAATAATATCGGCAAACCATTCGGTATTAACGCGGTCAACCAATTGTATCCTGAACGAACCTCCGGCACCTGTACCGAAAGACTTAGGCTCGTCGCTGAAAAGATTTACGGTGTTTCTGATACCAACTGAAAAGTTGCCTCCCTGTTTTTCGTAAGGAAGAGTTTTAATATCCGCCGCGCCATCTTTGCTTTGGGCAAAGGTTTGCCGGGCGGACAGTAGTGGGAGAATAACCAAAACTGCCAGCCATCTTATATTTATCATAAGGGTTGGGTTTAGTGAGGTAGCAGTTTTTCATAAAGTTGGTATTGTTAATACAACAGAAAGCAATAGCGAATATTGCGCTGGACAGAACAAGTTGATGAAGCCTGATTGACTTTTTATATTTTTTAATAAATAATGGATGAGTTACGTGATAGTGCAGGGGCTGGTTCGTTAAATATTGAAGCTTATTAATAAAGTACGGCGATAGCAAATATATTTAACGCAGATTTTGTTGTTCTTTGCCCTGCATAGCTCACTTAAATTAATATTGATGAAAGGCTTTTTGAAACCGGGAGTGTTGTTTATTTCGATAATTGCCATGCTGGCATCCTGTAAAAAGGGGGCTGATACTTCCTTGCTTACCCTGCGATTGCATTCCAATATAGATACTGCTGCGATTGTTACCGGAACTACTTACACCAATAAAATGGGCCGCAATATTTCCTTTAGCCGCACCGAGTATTACTTGTCAAACATTCAGTTGACCAATACTGATGGCAGCCTTGTTCCGGTTAGTGGAATTGTATTGGTTAATTCTTCAACCACCGATTATACCATTGGCAGTGTTCCCATTGGCAATTATAAAAGTATTTCGTTTGATGTCGGGCTTAACACTAACAATCACGATGATCCGACTGCTCATACAGGCAATGATCCATTAGCAGTGCAATCGCCCTCCATGCACTTTTCAACCAATACACTGGGGTATATTTTTATGGCGGTTGAAGGATTAGTTGACAGCACTGGTGCGGGTACCCCAAACAAACCTTTTAGTTATCTGGTAGGTACTGACGCCCTGTTGAGGCCGGTTACTATGGGCGACCATTCTGTTACGCCATATACGGCCTTTGCAGCTACTTCGCAAAAAGTAATGGTAGTTGACCTGATTGCGGACTTTGGAACGTTTTCCAAAAACGTGGATATGAACGCCAATCCTGTAACCAACAGCTCAGATTACCCGGTAGTGGCAGACTCGCTGGCCAAAAACATTCCGCTTATGTTCCGCTACGGCCAATAGTTAAAAAGCTTAACAAGTTATAAAATAGCGCACATCGCTAGCCGTTTGTATCTTCATTACTATCTTTGAAAGAATATGAAGGTCCTTGCGGTTGTTATCCTTGCGCTTTTAAATCTTACGCTACATGCCCAACGGCAAGACCTTGAATCAAGTAAAGGCGATCTGCATTTATACAAAGACGAAAGGGCCGGGGCTCAAAACAATTACAATCTTACATATCAGCGACTGGAATTAAATGTAGACCCGGCAGTAAATTACATTGCAGGAAAGATAACATCCATTTTTATTCCTGATGCTGCGATGAGTTACATAGAGTTTGATCTGTTGGATACTTTAAAAGTAGATAGCGTTTATTACCACAATGTGTCAATTCCATTTGTGCATTCAGGCAATATTGTTCATATCACTTTCCCAGCAAATGTTTCGGCCGGTCAGCAGGATTCGGTTTCTGTTTACTACCAGGGTAAGCCATCGACCGGTAATGGTTTTGGTTCTTTTGAGCAAACAACACACGGGCGCGATAGCGTTCCAATTATCTGGACCTTATCAGAACCCTAC
>JAQBNQ010000230.1 GCA_028288545.1 Bacteroidota bacterium | reverse complement strand
GCCGTTCACTCCAGTTCTTTGCCAGATGGCACCTATGGAGGAAACCCTGGAGGTTTTGTGCTTGAAACAACTGAAGGGAATCTATACTATTCCGGCGATACAGCCTTAACTATGGATATGCAGCTCATTCCGCTTACAAGCGGCGCTTTAAAGGTGGCTTTATTGCCAATTGGTGACAACTTTACTATGGGATATGAGGATGCGATTTTGGCCAGCGATTTTGTAAAATGTAACAAGGTTATTGGCCTGCATTATGATACCTTTGGCTTTATTAAAATAGACCACGAAGCGGCCACAAAAAAGTTTAAAGAAAAAGGCAAAGAACTTTTATTGCTGAATATTGGCGAAACAATAGAATTGTAATAACCCCCAAACCCGAAAACACCCGAAATGACCAAAAAGAAAATGGAAACGAAGAAGAGAATGGGCAAGATAATTACACTTGCCAACCAAAAGGGTGGTGTAGGTAAAACTACCTCGGCTATTAATATAGCCGCCAGCATGGCTATTTTAGAATATAAAACCCTACTGGTAGATGCCGACCCACAGGCTAATGCAACCAGCGGTGTAGGTTTTGATCCTAAAGCTATTAAAACCAGCATTTATGAGTGCCTGATGAACGAGGTTAAAATAAAGGATATCATCCTGCAAACTGAAACCCCCAACCTGGACCTCATACCTTCGCATCTTGACCTGGTAGGTGCCGAAATTGAATTGATCAACCATCCAAACCGCGAAAGGATTTTTAAACAGATACTGGAAGAGATAAGGGGTGATTACGATTTCATTATTATTGATTGCTCACCTTCCCTCGGTTTAATTACAGTTAATGCCCTTACGGCCTCCGATTCGGTTTTAATACCTGTACAATGCGAATACTTTGCGTTGGAGGGATTAGGCAAATTGCTGAACACCATTAAAATTGTTCAAAGCCGTTTAAATCCAAAGCTGGAGATTGAAGGCATTGTACTTACCATGTTCGACCCGCGTTTAAGATTGGCCAACCAGGTAGTGGATGAAATAAAAAGACACTTTCAGAACATTGTTTACGACACCATCATACATCGCAATACCCGTTTGGGCGAAGCACCAAGTTTTGGCAAGCCGGCTATCATGTACGACGCAGAAAGCAAAGGCAGTGTTAACTACATGAATCTTGTGCGCGAAATGCTGCAAAGAAATAATGCCACTAACATCCCTAACGGCGATAAAGAATTTAATTTAGTAGAAGAAGATCCGGCTGCCAATAACTAAGCCGGAAGCATCCATCAACCATTTAACTAATGAATATTATGAGCGAAAAGAAGAAGTCTGTTTTAGGACGCGGTTTAAGCGCTTTGCTTGAAGCCAATGACACTACCGAACATACGCGCGAGAAACAGTTTGGCAATAACATAGCAAACCAGGGTGCCGTAGTAATGAATATACCCTTGGACCAAATAGAAGTTAACCCCTTTCAACCACGTACAAGTTTTGAGGAGGAGAGTTTAAATGAATTATCAGATTCTATCAAAATACATGGCGTTATTCAGCCAATAACGGTACGGGTTATAGAAAATAATAAGTACCAGTTAATTGCTGGTGAAAGAAGACTACGCGCATCTAAACTGGCAGGTAAAAAGGATATACCGGCCTTTGCCCGTGCAGCCAGCGACCAGGAAAGTATAGAAATTGCTTTGATTGAAAATATTCAGCGCGAAGACCTGAACCCATTGGAAATTGCCATCAATTATAAGCGCCTGCAGGATGAATGTGACCTTACGCAGGAAGAACTTGCGGGTCGTTTAGGTAAAAACAGAAGCACTGTAACAAACTTTATCCGCTTATTAAGATTGCCACCGGATATTCAGGCGGGTTTGCGCGACAATAAAATAAGCATGGGCCATGCTAAAGCCCTATTGGCCATTGATAATATTGGAACATTATTGAGCGCCTATAAAGAAACGGTTAGTAAAAGCTTAAGCGTTAGACAGGTTGAAGACCTTGTACGCACGTTGGAAAGCAAGCCAAAGAAAAACGCACCGGCAACAAATAATTCTGTCAACCTTCCGTTTACCGTTAAAAAAATGCAGGATCAACTTACTTCCTCATTAGGAACGAAAGTGCAGATTGCAAGGACCACTGATGGCAAAGGAGAAATCGTTATCAAATTTTACAACGACGATGACCTGGAAAGGATTGTTGAAGCAATTACCGACTAACCAGAATACCAGATTCCATACAATGGACAACCGTCCACCACACATAGGCTTTAAGAAGTTGGCAAATTATATATGTAAGGTTATTGCTTTAATACTTGTGATCATAACATCGGTCTCCTGCACTTTTGGACAGACCAAGGATGATTCTGTACCGCAGTTTGGTATAAGCACAAGTAAAGACAGCGCTCATCATGTAGAGCACGTAAAACTGAATGCCGATAGTGCCAACCGGGCGGTTATTGATACAACTCCCCAGATTGATACGGCCCTAGCAGCTAAAAAATTAAGGCGTCATAGCCCTTTAAAGGCAGCATTATTTTCTGCAGTACTACCGGGACTTGGGCAGGCTTATAATCGCCGCTATTGGAAAATACCAATTATTTATGCTGGGTTCGGAGGCCTGGGTTATGCTATTTATTTTACATCTTCCAATTTTAAAGGTTTTAGAGATGCTTACCGGTATAACCTGGCTTATCCCAATGCCAATTACGCAGCTTCCTTTGGCGGTGCAAGCGATATACAGTCCTTAAAGGATTACCGCGATTACTATAAAAAGTAT
>JAQBNQ010000224.1 GCA_028288545.1 Bacteroidota bacterium | reverse complement strand
TAGCATATATTTCGTCCAGCAACATCAGTTTTATACGCGACGACTTAAGTTTTCAGAGCACCGCCCCCTTCGAGTTTGTGGCCGACAAGTACCTGATAGTTTGGTGGGAACATTACTTTGATGGCTTTTTCTTTAACCGGATACCCGGCTTCAACAAGCTGCACTTGCGCGAGTTTATTCAGTGCAAGGCTATGATAGGTTCCTATGGTGCGGGCAATGCGGCCCTAATCACATTACCTTCAGATATACATGTACCCGGACCCGTGCCTTATGTTGAAGTTGGCGCAGGTATAGAAAACATTCTCAATCTTTTCCAGGTGGGTTTTTATTGGAGGTGTACTTATCGCAACACTCCTAATGCGGCTAACTTTGGTGTTAAGCTAAATATAAGTCCCGGTTTTTAAACCCGGTTTTTGTGTTGAATTGGCAACCAGGGTTGTTTCTCCGGGTTAAACCTGCTTTACTGTTTGCGCATTAATAATGGCCTCGCTCAGCTTGTTGCGCAATTGCTTGCTAACACCAACCAAAGGCAAACGCACATGGCTTTCGCAAATACCTAAAATTTCCAGCGCACATTTTACACCGGCGGGATTTCCTTCAGCAAAAAGCATATCGGTTATATCGTTCAATTCGTAATGTAACTTGCGGGCATTTTCAAAATCACCATCCAGGCAATGGCGCACCATTCCCGAAAAAGTACCCGGAAAAGCCTGACCTACTACCGAGATAACTCCATCAAATCCGTAAGCCATTAAACCAAGTGTAATATTATCATCGCCGGAGACGACTAAAAAGTCCTTCGGCTTGTTCTTTACTATTTGCATACATTGATTGAAATCGCCCGAGGCTTCTTTCATTCCAATGATGTTCTCAATTTCATGAGCAATTTTTATGGTGGTTTCAGCCTTCATGTTCGATGCCGTTCGACCCGGAACATTATAAAGTATAACCGGTACCGGTGAAGCCTTTGCTATGGCCTTGTAGTGCTCAAACAAACCTTCCTGCGTCGGCTTATTATAATAGGGCGAAACCGAAAGTATGGCGTCCACTCCCTTAAAATGAAACTTCTCAATATCCTGGATAATTGCGTGGGTACTGTTTCCACCAAAGCCTGCAACAACAGGTACTCTGCCCGCAGTTGCTTCAACGGTAAAGTCAAGTATGGCCAGCTTCTCTTCCTTGGTAAGCGTTACAGATTCGCCGGTTGTACCTAATGTTACAAGGTACTCCACACCACCGTTAATACAATGGTTAATTACATTTTCAAGCCCTGTATAATCTACCTGGCCGTTTGCCTTAAAAGGAGTAACCAGCGCAACGCCGGTACCTCTCAGTTTACTTTGAATCATATTTTATCTGCTTTAAAAAATAAATGGCTTGATCTAATAAATATTGAATGTTGTTTTTTTCTCCAAGGTTTATCATCATATCGTAATACTCGGTTTTATTAGCTGCATAAACACCCAGCCTCCAACGTGCATTCGAAATAGCAGCTACATATTCCAGTGGAAGATTCTGCCCGATAAAACAAGCAAGCAAAAGATCAAATTTCTTTGCAGCAAATTGCTCTACCCTTGTATCGTCCGGCACCTGCGTCCACGAAAGATTTTTTTTATTGAATACCAGTATATCTGCTTTATGATCGATCTTTTTATCGTTTACATACCCCAGTATATCCACTGTTTTCCCGTCCTTTCTCAACCCTTCAGCAAATTTAGTGATAATGATATCGTTATCCGGATTAGTGCTGTCATAAATTATACCAACGCTTTTCGAATCATCAAGGTTAATGATGTTTCGCTTTACTTTTAATCCGCTAATGCGTTCAGCCAGGTTTCTTTTATAAAAATAGTTCCTGATGTCATCCCATAATTTCATCATGCCTCCTTTTCTCCCGATGTTTCATAAACACCCATTCCCGAAAACTTTTCTATCCTAAGGTTAATGCGTTCTGCAGCACTCAACTCTTCCAACTCCGCAATATTTTTAATAATAGTTCTCTTCAGGGTCTTTGCCATTTCTTCGGGTGCTGAATGAGCACCACCTACAGGCTCCTTTACTATACCATCAATAATTTTAAACTTCAGCAGATCCTGCGCTGTAGGTTTTAATGCCTCCGCCGCTTTTTCTTTAAAATCCCAGCTACGCCATAAAATGGATGAGCACGATTCAGGCGAAATAACTGAATACCACGTGTTCTCTAACATTAACAGCTTATCCCCCACTCCAATACCCAAAGCACCTCCGGATGCCCCCTCGCCAATTACAATGCAAAGCACTGGCACTTTTAAAGCTGCCATTTGCATCAGGTTCCTGGCAATGGCCTCGCCTTGTCCGCGTTGTTCTGCCTCCTCTCCCGGAAATGCGCCGGGCGTATCAATCAAAGTAATAATTGGCTTATTAAATTTCTCAGCCAGCTTCATCAGGCGCAAAGCCTTGCGGTATCCCTCGGGGTTCGGCATTCCAAAATTACGGTATTGGCGCATTTTGGTGTTGTTACCCTTTTGATGGCCGATGATCATGTAGGTTTTGCCATCTATACTGCCCAAACCGCCCACAATCGCCTTATCATCTTTAAAGTTGCGGTCGCCATACAACTCGATAAACTTGTCGCAGATGTATTCGATATAAAACAAACTGTAGGGACGGTCCTGGTGGCGCGAAACCTGTATCCGCTGCCATACTGTAAGGTTGGAATATATTTCGCGCTGTTTTTCTCTTATCTCAAATTCCAGTGACCTTATTTTTTCCTGTGTAGTAACATGCTCCCGCCCCTCCGACTCGTTCAAAAGATCGAGTTGGGTATAAAGCTGGGCAATAGGCTGTTCAAAATCCAGGAAATTCATTGGGCCAATTTAGGGGACAAACCTAATGATTTTCCGCAGGGGGAGAAAGGGGTGGGAATGCAAGGCCCGGGGAATGGAAAATGTTTAGAGGTTTTAACTAAAAATACGCTTGTGAGGGTACCTTTCTTCGATAATACCAAGGTCTATAAAAGGCTGTAAATAGCTCTTTATGGTATCGTAATTGGATGACAAATCGCAAATGCTTTTAATCAAATCCTCCTTGTAAAATTTTTGATAATCACTCAGAAGATGAATTGCATCCTGTTGATCTACACAGTTATTACTAATTAATGCAAACAAGTCTTCATTGAAAACCGACAGAAAACCACCTTTCCTTTATTGCATCATGGATTTTTTGGCAGGTGGAAGTTACTCCCGGAACAATAGAAGTTTTCTTTTCTGGTATATATACACTTTTTGCAAAAATCATATATATAAAGTAAAAGGGTATAAATTGCATCCATGCGCTTTGGCCCATATCATGGCATCTCTTTGCACCCTGTGCCCACAAAACCACCAAAAGAGGCAGATGTATGAGTCTTATTAGAACCATGCCATCACCTTCAGCAAGAGCATTAATTGTTTCGGCTAAAACAAAATAGATAACAACCGAAGTCCCGTATTCCACCTTACCAATGCGTCCTTCAAACGAAAACAGGTTCTGCAGTTTCATTATTTCTTCTCCCTTTTAGTACACTACCACACTCCTTGTTTCAAGCCCCTTACTGGTTTTTACCATCACCAGGTATAAACCGGCATTTCTCATTTCAACGTCTACATCTGTCCCGGCTTCTATTTTTTTCTGCCACACTTTTTGGCCAAGCGCATTAGTAACTGTACCCTCGCAATTTTCATTTACCCTTATCGCAAATCTATGATTTGCAGGATTAGGGTAAACTAAAAAGTCAATATCGCCCTTCGTATCTTCAATACCCGTAAACACAGGTGCAACGGCAATCGAATCACCACTACTGCCAAAGTATTGTACCGAACAGTCATAAAAAACCCTGAACAACCACGAGTGCCAGTTAATACAACCTGATTCGCAATCTCCCCATTTTAAAATATATCTCAGTTGAACAAACGTTGATGTAACGGAATCTATAATATCGGTACCATCACCGGCACCGGGATTTGGATATGCATAAACCACGCCGGGCACTGCCAGAAATTTCTTTGATATCGCCTGCAAATTGAAATTGGTATCTGCATTAAAAATTACTTCATGATAATAGGTAAAACTATACGAGGTGTAATGTCCTATCTGAAAATGCCCTAAAGCAATGAGGCTATCAACCTGGGCATTGCCGGTATTAAGGTGGCCGAGTTTAAGTTGTTGCATCCAGGGTAATGCACTGTCCGCATCGATAATTAAATCGCGAAGGTTGGGGTTAAGCCCAAAGGTATGAACCGGGTATAATATCGCAACACTATCCCGCGCGGGAAGTGAGGTGGCATTATAAACTGCAATTAACGCGCGTAAGGAAGTATCCGTCCAAACATTGGGAATTAAAGCGCTATCGCGAAACGACGAACTATCGGCAAATACTCTCCTGTCAGCTAAGCGTTGGGCATCCGTGGCATAAAGCTGCGTTACGTTAGCCGTAGCTGTACAGGATGACACTACAGTTTGCGAAACAAGCTTGCCCGATATAAAAGCAAAAAGAAAAAGCAGGAGGTAATTATTTTTCATGAAACGATATTTTATTCTAACGGATTTAAAAATATGATTATATTTTTAAATCACGAAATATTTTTTACCCAACCGGCAGAAACAAAAAAAAGAGGCCCTTTTGAGGCCTCTCTTCTTTTATCCGTTCACTTATTCCTCTACATTTTTATAAAAGGTTTTACCACGCTCATGTTGTTGTTGTAAATTTTTACAAAATAATCACCGGCTGTTAGTCCGGTTAGCGAAACATTAGTTGTAAGGTCGGTTAAAGTATAGCGACCCATTACCTGGCCTGTTACATTGATTATATCAACGTTAACACCGCGGGTATCGGCTGTATTTTTTATGATCAGGTTATCGCTTGCAGGATTTGGATATACCAGGAACACATCGTTCACATTTGCTTCAATAGCAGTAGTAATGTTGTTTCTCTTTTCAAATACTGCAAATGGACTAAAGGAAGTAATACTATTTCTTTGCGAAAAATAATAGGTTCCGGTTGCGGCAATCGCAGGCGAAGTGGCACTTAAATCCCACTGCGCGTTAGTGTAATGAGAGATATATGCCGAATCGCGGTGAAATCCATTTACCTCAACAGACGATGACCATGTTGTAATAAGATTAATGCTTACACCCGAAGCAACAGATGGTTCAACAAGCCATGTAAGATCAACAACAGGTTGCGTAGCGCTTATGTTAGTTCCACCCATACCCATTGAATCCACTCCACTGTTAACCGATGCATAAAAATCGGCACTAACCGAACCTGCATTTAATTGGGCAGAAACCGGTGCGTAATTAGCCTGTGTTCCGATTGCAAAACCAAGCCAGCCGGTATAGGCAGTATCTAAGTGTAAAGATAAAGCCCCGCCATTGGTGGCAATTACATATGATGAACTATCGCCACCGCTTACATAACCACCTGCGGCTACAAACACGGTATCGCTGCCAATATCAATTTTGCCTCCGTTTAAAGTTAATACGCTATCTACATTAAAGCTGCCGGCAACAACCAGGTTACCCAGGGTGTGCAGTGAAAAATTGTTTACTGTAATTGAACCACCGGTAAACGCAAGGCCACCTGAAAGTGCCCCGGTAGTATTAATCATCACGTTTGATAAACTATTAGAACTGATAGTTCCGTTGCCACCCGAAGCAATATCACCGGTTATACCAAGGTCATTGCCATGCAATACCAATATGCCGTTTTGCAGACTGATCAAATTCGAAACATTTAAATCGCTGCCAAGCACAACGCTGTCGCTGCTACCGGTGTTAAGAATAAAAGTTCCTATAATTCCTGACAACACAACTGGTGTACTTAAACCATTTGGGCCATTAATGATAAGTGTTGTTCCGGTGTTAACTGTTAACAAACCTGAACCGGTTAGATCCCCGCTTAAGGTCAATGACTCGCCACTAATATCAAGTGAATTTTGATTGGCAAGACTTAGAACGCCGGTAATAGTCAGGCTTGTTCCTAGTGTTACAGAATTTCCTGCGCCCGTGTTAACGATAAGATTGTTCAGCGTTTGACCTCCTGCCGCAAAATCCAGTTCAACATCTGCACTGGTATTTATCATCAGGTCCGAAGAAGTAGTACCTGCAAGGTTGCCAATACCTGATATTTCTCCCGAAATAGTAAGACTGCCATTGCCGATATTAAGTGTTCCGGTTACAAGTTTTAAAGTATCTAAAACATTCAGCGGCCCACTTATAGTTACCGCATTACCAAACCCTATATCTACTATAAGTTTATTTGCTACGCTGCCACTGGCAAAATTCAATGCTCCTCCAATACCGCCCGCAGTATTGATACTCACTTTTGCAGATGATGTGGTATAAATATTTCCGTTGCCTGTAAGGGTTCCAAGTAAAGTAAAATTATTTCCACTTACCAAAGTACCGCTTTGAAGATTTAAGGTATCACTTATAGCCAGGCTGCTGCTTAAGGTTGTATTACCAGTTCCTATATTAATTGTTAA
>JAQBNQ010000149.1 GCA_028288545.1 Bacteroidota bacterium | reverse complement strand
TATATAGAAGCTACCCATCTATGTGCGAAGATACTGGCTTATGAAAAAAGAAAATATGGTGAATTGAAATTGCCTTCCGAGAGAAAAAATCCAGTGACAAAAAATAAATCAAATAGTTAACTTTGTCTTCATAAAGTAAGGAGAGGCCATTCAGTTTTGGAAGCTGAATCATTCTTAGCGGTTAACCTCAACTAACTTATGGAAGGTTATTTGCTTCAACAATTATCGCTAAAAAAGTGCCTCTCCTTTTTTTCTTTATATCTGCTTTACAAATATACGCTTCGCCCGAAATTAAAATTTCCCTAGTTCTAACAGGCGGTATTTAAAGTTGTGCATAACTGTATATTGGATTTAATAAGAAAAATATCCTATCCTATCTCGAAGAAAAATTCTATTAAAACGCAGTCCTACTGCTTCAACCGCGTCAAGGGTAAAAACCACTTGACGGGTTAGCCGAACAAAAAAAGCGCAACCGTTTCCGATTGCGCTTTCAAGTCTATTGTCTAAAGTCTGACGTCTTGTGTCTACCTACCCCGCTACTTGTCTGCGGATGATGTTTAGGGCTCCGCCGGCTTTAAACCATTCAATTTGTTGTTGGTTGTAGGTGTGGGCCACTTCGAAGGTTTCGGTTTTGCCGTCTTTGTGGTTTAACTGTATAGTTAAGTTTTTGGCCGGTGCGAATGTGGTAAGACCGAGGATGTCGATCACATCGTCTTCCTGTATTTTGTTGTAGTCGTCTTTGTTTACAAAGGTAAGACCTAACATTCCCTGTTTTTTCAGGTTGGTTTCGTGGATACGGGCGAATGATTTAACCAGTATGGCGCGAACTCCTAAAAAGCGTGGCTCCATGGCTGCGTGTTCTCTGCTGCTTCCTTCGCCGTAGTTCTCATCTCCTACAACGATTGAGCCGATCCCTGCAGCTTTGTAGGCCCTTTGCACGGCTGGTACTTCGCCGTAGGTGCCGGTTAACTGATTTTTTACAGAGTTCGGTTTTTCGTTGTAAAAGTTGGTAGCGCCTATCAACATGTTATCCGAAATGTTGTCCAGGTGTCCGCGGAACTTTAACCATGGTCCGGCCATGCTGATGTGGTCAGTGGTACATTTTCCTTTTGCTTTTATCAAAAGCTTCAATCCTTTTAAATCGCTTCCTTCCCATGCTGCAAATGGAGCCAACAATTGAAGACGCTTTGAATCAGGACTAACCTTTACCTCCACCTTGCTACCATCGGCAGCCGGTGCCTGGAAACCTGCGTCATCCACATCAAAACCCTTTGGTGGAAATTCAACACCGGTTGGTTCGTCCAGTTTTACTTTTTCGCCTTTATCGTTTGTCAAAGTATCGGTCATCGGGTTAAACAACAAGGAACCTGCAATAGCCAAAGCAGTTACAACTTCAGGCGAAGCTACAAATGCGTGGGTGTTCGGGTTACCATCATTACGCTTTGCAAAGTTGCGGTTGAAAGAAGTGATGATAGAGTTTTTTTTGTTCGGATCGTTGGTATGGCGGGCCCACTGGCCAATACATGGTCCACAGGCATTTGCCAATACTACGCCGCCCATCTTTTCAAAAATACCCAGGTATCCATCGCGGTCCACCGTAAAGCGAACCATTTCGCTGCCCGGTGTAACGGTAAATTCTGATTTTGCCTTCAGGCCCTTGTCAACCGCTTGTTTAGCGAGCGATGCAGAGCGGGTAATATCTTCGTATGATGAGTTGGTGCAGCTACCTATCAAACCAACTTCCAGTTCGGCCGGCCAGTTGTTTTCTTTTACTGCGGCAGCAAATTTACTTAAAGGCCATGCTGCATCTGGTGTAAATGGTCCGTTAATGTGCGGCTCCAGTTCGTCCAGGTTAATTTCAATTACCTGGTCAAAATATTTTTCAGGGTTTGCATAAACTTCAGGATCGCCTTTTAAGTGCTCGGCAACAGCGTTCGCCAAATCGGCTACATCGGCCCTGCTTGTTCCGCGAAGGTATAATTCCATCTTCTCATCATATCCGAATATGGAAGTAGTTGCACCGATCTCCGCACCCATGTTGCAGATAGTTCCTTTTCCTGTGCATGAAAGTGAATCAGCACCAGGGCCGAAGTATTCAACAATAGCACCGGTTCCACCTTTTACGGTAAGTATTCCGGCAACTTTCAATATCACATCTTTTGAAGAGGTCCAGCCACTTAGTTTTCCTGTTAGCTTAACGCCAATCAGTTTAGGCTGTTTTAATTCCCAGGCCAAACCTGCCATTACATCACAGGCATCGGCACCACCTACTCCAATGGCAACCATACCCAATCCACCAGCGTTTACTGTGTGGCTATCGGTACCAATCATCAATCCGCCGGGAAAAGCGTAGTTCTCCAACACCACCTGGTGTATGATACCTGCGCCGGGTTTCCAAAAACCAATACCGTATTTGTTACTTACAGATGCAAGGAACTCGTACACTTCCTTGTTAGTAATGTTGGCTTGTTTCAAATCATCCACGGCGCCGTTTTGGGCAACTATCAGGTGATCGCAGTGCACGGTTGAAGGTACAGCAACTGTTGGTCTACCAGCTTGCATAAACTGCAACAGGGCCATTTGTGCGGTGGCGTCCTGCATGGCTACGCGGTCCGGTGCAAAATCAACGTATGATTTTCCACGCTGAAAGTTTTCGGGCTTTTGGTCTTTATGCAGGTGGGCGTATAATATTTTTTCGGTTAAAGTAAGCGGGTGGTTAAGCAGTTTACGGGCGGCTGCAATTTTAGCAGGTAGTTCGCTGTAAACCTTTTTTATCAGTTCGATATCGAATGCCATTTTTTTAGAGTTTAGATGTTTAGATACTAGATTCAAGATTAAATACGGTTTTCGGGGTCAAGATTAATAAAGTCTTATAAAGAACGATGCATTGAGTTTCAATTAATTGACGATGCAAATTTAGGAGGGTTTTGGAAGATTCAAAAAAAATTAGCGAAAATTCGCTGACTGTATCATTATTATGTTGATTACTTATCAATTAATTTAATTATTTTTAAAATACACTCCCACAGATTCACAGATTTGAAATGCAGATTTGATTTGAATGCTGAGTTATAAAATATTCAGGGCTAATTTGTCATTAGCGGTTCCACTTAATTTGGAAATGCACGAATTGACCTCAACTATTACTCATCACCTCAGAGTAAGCTAAACATTGCCTTTAATCTGTGAATCTGTGGCTTGCTTTTGTAGAAGGTTGTAAAAATCCATACCCGAAATTCCTATGTTTGTTGTGAGCAATGAACTTAACTGAAAACATAAAACTGGCTTTACGGGCTATACGGGCGAATATTCTTCGGACTATTCTTACCCTGTCCATTATTATGTTTGGTATTACTGCCCTGATTGGAATTTTAACTGCCACTGAGGGTATAAAGGTGAAGATGCTAAGCAGCTTTACCGAAATGGGCTCCAACACTTTTGGCATTAAAAACGAAGGTATGGTGCGGAGGCACGGTGGACCAAGGCGGCACCGCAAGGCAGAGAACCCGGTAATCTCGCTTCCACAGGCAACACAGTTTATAGATAATTTCCACTACCCGGCTACGGTTTCGGTGTCGAATGTGGCGAATGAGATTGCGATCATTAAATATGAGTCGAAGAAGACGAACCCGAATGTGAAGATATTTGGAGCGGATGGAAATTACCTGAAGGTAAGCGGGCAGAATGTGGGTGAAGGGCGGAATTTTTCGCAAAGCGAAATTGATAATGGCAGCGATGTGATTTTGTTAGGCAAAGATGTGGTGGCTAAAATTTTTGAAACGCGCGATACCGTGTTGGGGAAACTGGTGAGCATTGGCAATAAAAAATTTAAGGTGATAGGTATTTTAGCCAGTAAGGGAGCGAGCCAGATAGCCACCGATAACCAGGCTATGATACCTGTGCAAAATGCGCGGTGGAGTTTTCCGGCAGATAATATTTCGTACGCTATTAATGTGATGGTGACAGACCCGAAGGATATTGATTTTGCTATTGAGGAAGCTACCGGTGTGTTGCGCAACATACGCCACCTGCGGTTAAATGATGACA
>JAQBNQ010000617.1 GCA_028288545.1 Bacteroidota bacterium | reverse complement strand
TCCTGATGGTAAGCTTAAGTGTTATTTTTTGTTCGTGTAACAAATGCTATCAATGCGGTTCTCAAAAATATTGCAAAGGCGACCCATATTATGAGCCGGCTAAAAACGGAACTATTACAGATAATAACGGCAACGTTGTTTCCTGTAAGGCTAGCGGTATTTAAACTATAACCTAACAATGAAAAAAATTCTCTTACCGGTAATTCTTCTTTGCGTTTTTACTGCCATATTTTCTCAAACCAAACCAATTAGTTTTTTACCAAAATGGAAGGTGGGCGAAAAAAAGACGGTAACCATTGTTGAAAGAAAAAAGGAGGTGGAGGACGGAAATACAAAAAAAGATACAACCGAAAGTTCAAAGGCTGAAATTTCCGTTGTTGCAGAAAGCAAGGACGATTACACCGTTAAAATTGTGTACGATAACCTGGCGCTCAATTCGGTAACTTCTTTACTAAGTAAGCCCGCTGATTTGGGTAAGTACAAAAGCCTGGATTTAAAGTACAGTGTTAACAAACGGGATGGCAAGGTTGAACTGATCAACTGGAAAGAAGTGGAAACTTTTATGGTTAGCAGTTTCGATTTGCTGAACGCCATACTTAAAGATAAGGAACCCGATATGGCCCCACTTGCCAAATCGATATTAGGCCCAATACGCGAACAACTAAAAGGCAAAACCAATGTTCAATCTTACATGGAAGGAGAAATTGGATATCTACTGTATCCATATGATAAAAAACTTGGCTCCAGGGATACGTTAAAAACTGAACAGTCAATGCCGAGCCCGTTTAAAGCGGGCGACAGTTTAAATACGACGACAATTACTTATTTGTCTAACATAAACGAAACTGCTCATGTTTGCGACATTAATAAAGTGACGCAATACGACCTCAGTAAATTTATGGCTATGATGAAAACATTGATGGCTGGCATGAGTAAAAATATGGGAAGTGATGGCAAGAAGAAGGATGCACAAAAAGAGATGGAAAAGGAGCTGGCTAAAATGAAATTTGATATAAGCCAGCGGGAGGTAACTACTTTTGATTACAATACCTCATGGCCATTAAAAATAGTAAATACCAAAAAATCGGCCGTTAGCGCTGGTGGTAAAAACATGGAAAGAACTACGTCTATCACTACTACTTTTAAATAAGCTTGTGTTTCTATGCTCTACTTCAGCACCAACAAAAAATCCGAAAAAGTAAATTTCCGCGAGGCTACAATCAAGGGCCAGGCACCGGATAAGGGGTTGTATTTTCCGGATGTAATTCCCTCGCTTTCAAAAAACTTTTTGGATTCTATTAAAACATTAACCAAAGCAGAGATAGCTTTTGAAGTGATACATCCCTATGTTGGAGATTGCATTGAGGATGATGAGTTGTACAAGATATGCGAGCACACTGTCAACTTTGATTTTCCGCTGATACCCGTTAGCGACAATATTTCGGCGCTTGAGTTATTTCATGGACCAACCCTGGCATTTAAAGATGTAGGCGCAAGATTTATGAGTCGTTGCCTGGGGCATTTTTCAAAAGACAATTCAAAAAAAATTACGGTGCTGGTGGCAACCTCCGGAGATACAGGTAGCGCAGTGGCCAACGGTTTTTTGGGTGTTGAAGGAGTAGAAGTAGTAATTCTATACCCTTCCGGCAAAGTGAGCAAAATACAGGAGCTGCAGCTAACAACCCTCGGACAAAATATAAGGGCGCTTGAAGTACAGGGTACTTTTGATGACTGCCAACGCATGGTTAAGCAGGCTTTTACCGATAAGGATTTGAACAATAAACTTTTCCTTACCTCGGCTAACTCCATCAACGTTGCCAGGTGGCTGCCGCAGCAGTTCTATTATTTTTATGCTTTACGGCAATGGCCGCATAAAAAGCCCCCGGTTATTTCCGTGCCCAGTGGTAATTTCGGAAATATATGTGCGGGTCTAATGGCCGCAGCTTCGGGCTTACCGGTTAAACATTTTGTTGCTGCCTGTAACAGCAACGATGTTTTTACCCGCTATCTGCAAACCGCCGAATTTAAAAACATGGAAGCCGTTGCCACCATCAGCAATGCTATGGACGTAGGCAATCCAAGTAACTTTGTACGGATACTTGAAATCTTTGCTCACCAGTATGAAAAGATAAAAGGCCTTATCAGTAGCTATTCGATTGAGGATGCGGAAACAGCCGCTACAATTACCCGGGTATTCAAACAACATAAATACATCCTTGATCCTCACGGTGCCGTTGGTTATCGCTGTCTAGAAAAATATCTTGAAGAGCATTCCTCTGAAAAAGGATTTTTTCTTGAAACCGCACACCCCATAAAGTTTAGTGATGTAGTTGAAAAAGCAATTGGCCATCCCTTGCATATTCCCCCTGCAATGCATCACCTGATGGAGCTGAAAAAGTTGAGTACTGTGATTAAACCGGAGTATGATGAGTTAAAGGATTTTTTAATGAGCACCATGTCATACTGAGCGTAGCCGAAGGACGTGCGCTAGTTGTTAGGCTTAGCGCTTGTCGCGGTTCGGCTTCGCTCACCGTGACAGGGCGTTTGTCAAGTTTTGTTTGCAGATGAAGCATGAAATGTCCTTAACAACACTATCTGTCATCCTGAGCGTAGTCGAAGGAGGATGAGCGCTCGCTATTTATTTTAGCGCTTGTCGCAGTTCGGCTTCGCTCACCGTGACAGAGAATAAAACTTGTAGAAAACCATTATGCACCCATTCAAATTTCTTTATGTCTACATACTGCGCTGTTCGGATAATTCCTATTACACTGGCGTAACAAATAACACCGAGATGAGACTTGCTCAACACAATCAAGGGGAGGACTCCGCTTCTTATACTTATTCCAGGCGTCCGGTGGATTTGGTTTATGTAGAATATTTCGCCGATTTCAATCAGGCCATTGCCAGAGAAAAACAAATCAAAGGTTGGAGCAGAAAAAAGAAGGAGGCGTTAATTGAAGAAAACTGGGAAAAGCTAAAGGAGTTTTCTGCTTGCAAAAATGAAACATGGTCTGGGTTTTACAAGGAGGATAAAGATCGTGACGTAAAGGATTAGTTGTTCTGCTTATCGCGGTCTGCGGTTCGTGCGGCTACGCTCACCGTGACAAAATTATCGCTGAAATCAAATGTAGCCTAAGTTCAAAAAACCATCTGTCATCCTGAGCGTAGCCGAAAGATGGCTA
>JAQBNQ010000116.1 GCA_028288545.1 Bacteroidota bacterium | reverse complement strand
ACCGGCAGGCATATGCAAAAGGTAGCGCCTTCCTTAACGCGCCCACTGGCATAAATAAACCCTCCATGGTTGTGAACAATCTTTTTGCAAATTGCCAAACCGATACCGGTACCTGAGTATTCGCTCTTTCCATGTAACCGCTGAAATATCTCGAAAATCTTTTGGGCATATTTTTGTTCAAAGCCAATTCCATTATCCTCAACACTTATTTTCCAATAGTTCAATTCTCTATCAGCAAATTCTGCCGGAACCTCAGCATTGTCCATTAGTTCCGATATAATTTTTAGATGTGGTGTTATTCCTTGCCTGGCATATTTAATCGAGTTACCTATTACATTAGTAAAAAGCTGGTGAAACTGAAAAGGAAGTCCTTTAACTACCGGCAATTGAGATGTTTCAATTACCAGCCGGTTTTCCTGTATCATCTCTTTAAAACCGGCCTCAATTTCATGTATTGTTACGTTAAGGTCAACAGCTTCAAACTCCTCCTTAAAAGATTGCACCCTCGAAAATGCCAAAAGATCCTCTATTAAATTTTGCATTCTACTGCTGGCAGAAATTATGCGTTTGAAAAGCTGTTTGCCGTTATCTGACAAGTTAGCAGCTTCTCTTTCCACTAACATGTTACTGAATATCTTTATATTCCTAAGAGGCTCCTGTAAATCGTGGCTGGCCACATAAGCGAATGATTGCAACTCTTTATTCACTTGTTCCAATTCAATGTTCTTCTGTTCGATTCGTTTAGCGGATTTGGAGATTTCGTCGTACTGCTGACTCACAAACGCTTTAAAAAAAGAAGATTCCACTCTCAAAAAATATTCATCTAACTCCGATATTATGGAAAGACTCAAAGAAATGTCTGAAGTATATTCAGGCAGAAAATGAAGAAAAGTTTTTTTACGTATATACACTCCACGTGTAATATCATCTACTACAAGGGTATAACTTTCCGACAAGGGCAATTGTCCTGTTTTCCACTGCGCCCGGGTATCATCAAGGTAAGCTATTAAGTTATTTTGAACCATGTGCTCCAATAACAACCTGGCACGGCCCACTGAAATTTCAATTAACTTTTCCTGAGACTTTGCATCAATATACTTTAACAAAGGCAACTCTACCTGCTGGCTTAAACTTATGGCCACTTCAACGAACTCATTTAACTTACTCTCCTGCAAATATTTTGCATAGTCGGGTAAAAAAGTCAAATGCAGTATTTCCGCATTAACAGACAGGTTCTTTCCTTTCGCGTTCATTATTTCTTCGCTTTATCATTTCAAAATATTTACGAATTTAAAGTGTATCTGCGGTAACTTTAAAGAAATATTATGGGTATATCAATTTTTCTTTCGCGCAATATATTCCCCAAAAATTATAGCCTCTTCAACTAAGTCTCATTGCCTCCACTCTTCAAGGCCCTGACATTAAGCTCTATGAGCGTTTTATGCGATTGATAGATTACTTCTGCCAACTCGGTACGATTAAATGCTCTCCTCGCTTTTGAAATATTTCCAAAAAGCCTATCCACATATTGCTCATTCTCCCCTCGTTCATCTATTATATGTGCAGCTTCAATCAACGCAGTAATAATCAACGCCCGCACTTTTTCTACAAGTTGGCGATAATTTCGCATAAACTCAGGATCATAAAAATTGTCTTTAATATGTCTTTCTTGTTCCTCAAGTGTATCAAATACTCCTTCTATCCAAACCTTCTCGCTAAAAGCATTTAAAAAAACACGTTGCACAATGCTTTCGAGATCTTTCTCTGTGTTGCTTTCCATAATCTCTCTTTTCAGTGAAACAAAGAACTTCTTTCCCCGGCTACTTAATTCACAGTTAAAAGCGAAATCGCTTACACTAACATTGACTCTGCTTTAGGAACGAAAAAGATTCGGAAAAATTCGAAACCGTTGAAAAATATACTTTCAGATTAACAATAAGTTAATTTAAAGAGTGCTACAAAAAGAAACAGTCTTTGGTATATATCCCAAAGACTGTTTTCTCTTTCCTCCGCATTGTTTCGCTGACTATTATCATCCTTAACAGTCGCAGGTTGGTCAAATAACCAACCTGCTTTAAAGCCACTGGGATATAATTTCAGGATAACCCACAACCCCGATCTTTTTCCCTGTAGTTCTCCTGACTGTTAATAGAGCTTTATTAAAGCTTAAAACTTTTAAAGTTTCAACTGAAACTTATATTTCATTGTACAGCAAAATATGTTCCAGCCATCTTTTGACGATTTCTGAGGTTTATTTTCCCCAATTAGAAAATTGCATTTCTTATATAGGGTAAAATAATTCCTCATTTCCCCGTTTTCAAATTGCGACTATGGTTTTGCTTTAGAGCGAAAGGAATATTAATACCCCTTTAAAAGACAATTTCACCGAATTCGCCTTAAAATTGCATAATGAAAAGCGTAGCAATAATGTTAGAGTCGTAAATAAAATTAAAAAAGAATCATGAATATTAATGATCCCCGGGTTATAAACCCAGACAAACTGAAAATCCTTGTAGTAGATGATAACGATGATGATCTGTTTATGATATGTGAATATTTATCAGGAATAGATACATATAAAATCAAAGCAGAAGGCGAAGTGAATTATAAGCAGGCCCGAAAGAAAATCCTTCAAAACGAGCACGACATTTATATAATTGATTATTTCCTTGGTGCCGAAACGGGGCTTGAGTTGATTAAAGAGTGTACAAAAGCAGGTATTGGTAAGCCGTTTATTTTACTTACTGGCAAAGGAGATAAACAAGTAGATGTTGCAGCGGCCAAAGCCGGTGTTTACGACTATATTACTAAATCCGAACTAAATACGGAACTGCTGGAACGTAGCCTCAGGTATTCCATGCACCGTTACCTGGCTTACAGCGCTGTTGAGGAAAGTGAAAAACGATATCGTGAAATTTTCAGCAAATCAAACGATATCATTTTCGTACTTGACAAAACTTTTCGGTTCCTTAATTTCAACCCTGCACTTACAAGAATTTTGGGGTATGAATTTGACGAAATACATGGCAAACCCATTGCCGTCCTCTTCGAAAGCTCTGAGCAAGCGGGCAAATTTCTACACCACCTTGAGTTTTCGGGTTCGGATATTGATTTTGAAATGGTGTTGTTTACCAAGGCTAAAATCGGGAAAACTTTCCTGGCATCTTTTTCAAGGATCACATTGCTTGATGGGTCGGCGCAATACCAGGCCATTTTGTACGATTACACGAATCTAAAGAAGTCAATGGCCGAAAAACTCCTAAACGCAAAAATTGAAGCCACAGGAAAATTAGTGCGCAGCCTTGCGCACGAAATCCGAAACCCGCTTACTAATATAAACCTGTCAGTACACCAGTTAAAAATGGATATACCCGAAGATAAAGAGGTATTTATTGATATAGTTGAACGGAATAGCGGCCGCATAAGCGACCTTATCAATAAACTGGTCAACCTCTCAAATCCGCAAGAGAATGGCAGCGAAAAAATTGATATTAAACAGATAATTCAGCACTCCCTTTCTAATGCTCTTGACCGGATAAAACTTAAGAAGATCGAAGTGATAGAAAGCCACACACCTGATAATCCATTTATCGTTGGAGATAAACTAAAGATGCAAATGGCCGCATCCAATATTATCATTAATGCCGTTGAAGCCGTACAAAATGAGGAAGGCAAACTGTGGATTGAGACCCTTTATGATAACAATATTGCCACCATTAAGATAACCGACAATGGCGCGGGCATTCCTGCCGAAAATATCGGGCACCTGTTTCAACCGTTCTTTACCGGTAAGAAAAATGGAATGGGCCTTGGCTTAGCGATAGCCCATTCAGTTATAAAAGCTCACAACGGCTCCATTGATGTTGAATCAACACCTGGTGAGGGCTGTACCTTTATTATCAGGTTGAAAACGTCATCGATGTAAGCCAGGCCTCCGGCTACAAACGCTAACCGCGTTTATAGTTATCTATAGCATTGCGAATATTCGAGTAGGTAAGCGGTTTCTCAATAAAAATATCCGCACCTCTTTGGTAGGCGATATTTTTCGAACTCTCCAAAGCCGTGATTATGACCAATATTGAATTGCCGGAAAGAGCTTTGATTTCTTCAATATAGTTTAATCCTTGCCCATCGGGCAGGTTATTGTCCAAAAAAATGATGTCTGGTTTCAATGTATTAAGAAACGTCCTGCCTGACTCAATTGAATGTGCATATTTAATATCTGAGATAATGTCGGCCAACATTGTCTTCAGAAGTACACATAAGTCCGCGTCATCATCAATTATAAGCGCATGGTTATATGTTTTCAAGAGATAATTATTTTTTAAAGTCACCCGGTTTCATCTGTTAGGCAAAATTGCACTCTCAAACCAAAATATTTTAATCGCCCTGGCTATTTCAACCAGCTTGGAAAAACCAAGGGGTTTAATAATATAAGCCGCTGCGCCTGATATATACGACAGCCTGATATCTTCCGGCGAGTCGGAGGTAGAAAAAATAATAACCGGAATTTTTTTCCAATCATGGTTATCCTTTAGCCGCTTTAAAGTTTCCCGTCCATCCATAACCGGCGTATTCAAATCTAAAAGAATAATTCCGATGTTATTAACGCCGGAAGAGTCCAAAAATTGGAGCAATTGCATCCCATCATCAAAAAATTCGGTGGGGTTCTCACCACCGGCCTCCTTAAGCGCAAACTGGAACAACTGCTTATCATCGTGGTCATCGTCCACCACAATAATCTGTAAATGAGAATTCATGGGATTTTTTTTAATACGATTCAACAGTATCAAAGTTCGTACCCCAAATTGAGATACACGTTTGACTTTGTTCGAATTATCCCGACCACAGGGCCAAAAATACTTAGTTGTCGCATTTATTACCCCATAAAGTCCCGGTAACAAATTTGACAGATATTAATTCATGTTTCAGGATTTGGATAAATTCACTGGAATAGGATTAGCATCAAAAAATGTAAAAATCATTCGTTGAAAGTTTGGCATAGACTTCTGTTTAAAATACATGCAGAATATCCTGTAACAATAAAAACCAGTAGCTATGGATACCTTAGAAATTAAAGGCCGTTGGCATGAGGTAAAGGGCAAAGTAAAAAAAGCCTATGCCGATCTTACCGAAGATGATTTAAAATATGATGAAGGGCAAGAGGAAGAATTTCTTGGTAAACTTCAAAAAAAGACCGGAAAAAAACGGGAAGAGTTAATTAAGTGGATAAACACACTATAAACTCATAACAGGCAAAAGGCGATCTTGAACAAGGGTCGCCTTTATTGTTTTAGTAAAACGTTTAAAGTTATTCTATCGGCGTAGGCAACTGCACATAACCATAGCCCCGGATAAATATACTGAGGCGGCTAGTCGAAAAAATTAAAGCGGTCTAAATGAAACGAGTTGGTCTCTAACTATGAGAAAGATTCTTTATAAACCTGATCAATTCGTCAGGCGTTTGTCCGGTCTTTCTCAGTAACCTCTCAACCAAATCGTGTTCTTCTCCTTTTCGATATTCAAAATCCTTTTCAGTAAGATCAGAATAACAATTTAGAAGATTTTGCTTCACTTCATACCAAGGCACATTGATCATTGTAGTCTCCATAACATTTCATTTCCTGGTTATAAATATCTCAATCAACAATTAAACAATCATGCCAACCTAATAGCGGGAAATGGGAATAATATTTATGGAATAAGAGGGAACAAGCCTTTTAACAGAAAAAAATTAGTACGCCTTTCCTGAATCACTGTACAAATCCATCCTCAGAAAACTTCAAAAAGCGGGCAATAATCTACCCAGATGTTTCCAAAAAAGGCTGTTTGTAATAAAAAAACAGGGTAATGGTTGACAGCGATTGAAATTGGCATAATTTTTATTCGCTGTTCACTAATTGGTTAATTCAAACTGATTTGAATATGCATAGCACAATAACCGCGAACGAGCAGGAATTTCTGACACTGGTAAAAACGTTCTGTTGCAAGATTGAAAATTACACTTTCCGCCTTTCACTTGATCCGGTTGAAGTGGAAGAACTTCTTGGGGAAAATCAATTAGTTACTCATGTTCTGATTAATTCAAACCGCTTTAGTTCCTGTTTGGAAAGTTTTAAGAGGTATAAAATTGATAAGATGCGCACACGTTATATGAACCTGGCACAAAGTTGCAAAAACAGTAAGCGATATAACAACCGGATTGGACTTGAGTTAGGAATTGAATCTCCGGTTCATGCTTTACAGGTAAACTGAATACATAAACAAGAACCTAAATATGTTAACAACGAACTTGGAATACTATGGCGACTTTTTTAAACGGGCGATACAGTTGTGCTCAAAGGTGGATGAATTTGGCGAACAACTGGGACTGGACCCGCTTAAGATTCTGGCGTTTAAAAGCAATAAATTGCTTTTGGATTTTTCGTATAACAATAAACAGCATTTTGATGAATTCAAAAAAAACTCTCTTAACGACGGATTGAACGTGCTTCGGGGTAGTTTCGTAGATATAATGCACTCTTGTAAAAAGAGTACTGCTTACACAGCGGAAATAGGAAAGGAGTTAGGAATTGAAAACTTCACCATTCCTTCAGAAAACATCTTCCATCCTGACGTGATAATCGAATATTGTGCAGACGGACATCCTAAATTAAAATGGAAACCAGGAGATATTTGAGGGAGTAGAAATATGGAAAGATAGTAGCGATCATAGGGGTTATCAGTTGCTTACCCGCGAATATAATAGCGAGTACATTGATAATAGTCTACTTCCACCTAAGGGTGAATGCAGCGAATGGAAATACAGCGTAACCTATTTATTTAAAGGCGAGGCCATCGAAAATTGGGAAAGAATAATTTCAGTAATTGTACATCGGCCGCTCCAATAATAACTTAACCAAAGTTTAAAACCAGATAAAATGAACGCAACAATTAAAAACGATAACCCTAAAAAGGCAGCTATTTATAGCCTCCAATTGCTTCTTGTTATTGAAGATAAAAGGGTTGACTGTTATTGGTGCGGAAAAGTTCTCAGAGAGTGCGGCACCTGTCATGGAAGCGGACAATACAAAGAACATAACTGCCTGCCATGTGGGGGTAGCGGGCGTATCTGCTCTAAACATGGCGCTGATTGGGATGTTTAAGTTTTGCAAATTAGCACAGCAATAAAGCGCAAAAATTATGAAGCAGAGGCACCTGGCTTGATGATTGCAGAGAGGGCGTCACAAAGCTCTTTAAAATCTGATGGCTTGGCCAGGAAATACGAAGCACCCAGGCGCTTTGTTTCATCCACATCGGTCTTCCTAAAAGAGGTAGAATAAATTACTACCGGTATATCTCCTAAAAGTTTGTTTCTTTTTAATTCTGCCAAAAATTGGGGACCATCCATTTTAGGCATATTCAAATCCAGGAAAATAATTTCGGGTACCACAAAGTCCTTAGAGGCGGCCTTGACCAGGGCATCTTCGCCATCTATTGCAGTAAAGCATCGTATTGAAGAATCAACGGTATTTATTGCCTCAATAAAAATTTCTCTATCATCAATATCATCATCTACTACAAAAATCGTCTCTATCTTTTTCATGGACTGGGGATAATATCCAACAAAAGTAAAAAACCTCCCTTCGACTTCATCATTGCATTCAATTTTAAGTTAAAAATCATGTATTCACAAAAACCATTCCAACAGCTTTTCATCTTAAACTGAGGAAATCGTTCTACAATTTTAGGTTTTGAGGAATTTTTTCTCCTGCGTAAGTTCATTATTTGGTTATCATGCTTTTTTTTTGTGGAAGGCAAATGAAAATGTCAGCGATTTTTAGGTTCCCGGTACATTCATTCTTCGGTCATTAATAAAGTTTGTTTTAAAAAAGTTAACCTCCAAAAAAGCATACTATGGGTACAAAGAAGGTAAACAGAAATGGTTTCAGCAACGGTTCAGAAGTTGCCGAATTAAAAAAAGCAGAGCCTGTTCTGGCTAAAAGACTTTCCAAAAAAACAGGTGCAAAGCCAAAGGTAGATATTGAAATAAAGCCGCCGGTTCGCGAAACACCTTACGTTATGGACAACGGAGAGTTGTTGAGGATATTAATGGAGGTTAAAAATGGAAACTTTACTGTTCGGATGCCAATTGACCAGGTGGGAATTGACGGTAAGATATGTGATACCCTGAACGATATTATTTCGATGACCGAAAAGATGATGACCGAATTTACCAGGGCCGGAAATACCATCGGTAAGCAGGGAAAACTAACCCAGCGGATTGAACTGCGGGAAGCCCAGGGATCATGGAGTACCGGAGTGGAATCCCTTAATACATTGATATCGGATCTTGTACACCCTACCATCGAAATTGCACACGTTATCAGTTCGGTGGCTAAAGGAAACCTATCCCAGCAAATGAGCCAGGAAATTGGCGGGCATATATTGGAGGGGGAATTTGCCCGTATTGCCAAGGAAGTAAACGACATGGTGAAGCAGTTGAACCTGTTCTCGATGGAGGTTACGCGTGTGGCGCGTGAGGTGGGTAGCGAAGGAAAACTGGGGGGACAAGCCAAGGTAAAAGGCGTGGCGGGTGTGTGGAAGGATTTGACCGATTCGGTAAATCAAATGGGTAGTAACCTTACAGCCCAGGTGCGGAACATTGCGGAAGTAACAACCGCCGTTGCCAAAGGTGACCTTTCAAGAAAAATTACGGTGGACGTGAAAGGAGAGATTTTGGAATTGAAGAATACCATCAACACGATGGTGGATCAGTTGAACTCCTTCTCTTCGGAAGTAACGCGGGTGGCGTTGGAAGTGGGTACCGAAGGAAAACTAGGAGGACAAGCCCATGTGAAGGGGGTTGCCGGTACCTGGAAAGACTTAACCGATTCCGTGAACCAAATGGCGAGTAACTTAACAGGCCAGGTGCGGAATATTGCGGAAGTAACAACAGCGGTGGCAAAGGGTGACTTGAGCCGCCAGATTACGGTGGACGTGAAGGGAGAAATTTTGGAGTTGAAGAATACGATCAATACGATGGTGGATCAGTTGAACTCTTTCTCAGCCGAAGTAACGCGGGTTGCGCGTGAGGTGGGATCGGAAGGCAAGCTGGGTGGACAGGCTACGGTAAAGGGAGTAGGTGGTGTGTGGAAGGATTTGACAGACTCGGTTAACTACATGGGTAGTAACCTTACCGCGCAGGTGCGGAATATTGCGGAAGTAACAACAGCGGTGGCGAAAG
>JAQBNQ010000105.1 GCA_028288545.1 Bacteroidota bacterium | reverse complement strand
AACTTGATTTTATGTTGCTTTTTAGGAATAATGGTATAAACAAACCCTAAGTCAAGTCGGTGATATGGTGGCAATTGATACCAATTACGCGGACCGTAAGTGTAAGTAACCTGTCCAGCAACCAGGTAGTAAGATACAGGCAAAGTTGTGCGTTGACCGGTAGCAAAAACAAACACCGCAGAAATTTTCCAATGCTTATTTATTTCATACATGTTTACAATTGAAAGATCGTGCCTTCTGTCATATCGCGCCAGAAATGGTTTGCCATCATTAATATCCGGGAATTTTCTCCAGCTCCAGGCAAGTGTGTAGCCTACCCATCCTGTCCATTTGCCTTTAGCCTTTTTCACAAAAAACTCTGCACCGTAACTCCAGCCTTTGCCAAAAGTAAATTGGTCCTCTACATCAATAGCAATATTAGGCACAGCACTTTCGCCATATTCAATCTGGTTCCATAGGTATTTGTAGTAGAGTTCCACCGAGGTTTCAAACATATCATCCTTAAAATTGCGGAAGTAACCTACTGAACTTTGCAAACCTATCTGAGGCTTTACAGTTGCCGTGCTCGGCACCCACAGATCGATAGGCAAAGTGGTTGTTGAACTTGAAACGAGATGTATATATTGCTGATTCAGGGTTATACCCGCTTTAATAGAAGAAAATTTATCAACTTTAAAACGAAGCGCTAAACGCGGCTCAATACCCCAATAGGTTTTAATATTCTGCCCCGGTTTATAGTGAAGGGTATCGATAGCTCTGCCATATTGGTCGAACTCGATTTTTGAGTACGGACCAACAAAATTGAACATAGACCCACGTAAACCAATGTTTATCTTCAACCAATTAGTGGCTTCAAAGTCATCCTGGTAATAAATAGCTGTTTCATGAGCATATTTCTTTGATTGATCGGTAGAAGCAAAGTCGGTGCCCCCCGCGTTGGCGCTGGTTTGATAGGGGGTAAAAATGTGGAAGTTGTATTGCAATCCAAACTTCATTAAGTGACCCACCAAAGGTGAATAATCAAAATCCATTTTGGCAGTGGCCTCCTGCACTGCCGAGTTAACATCGAAATTGATGTTCTGAAAACCGGTAAGGGCCTTAAAGCCAAAATCGTTATAAATAACGGTGGTGTTTAAGAATAATTTATCGCTAAAAAGGTGATTCCACCTTAAGGTAGCAGTGGTGTTGCCCCATGGAAAGTTTACCTTAAAAGTACCGCTTGGATCAACAAAATTAAATACATCGCGGCCAAAATAGCCGCTTAAATAAAGCCGGTCCTTATCTGATATACGGTAATTGATCTTGGCGTTTATATCGTAAAAATAGTAGGCATCATTAGCATACGCGCCGCTGTTAAGATTTTTAAGCAAAGGCTTAAGTACAAGATCAATATAAGTACGGCGGGCAGACACTATAAAGGAGCATTTGTTCTTTTTAATAGGTCCCTGCACCGTTAATCGTGATGAGATAAGGCCAAGGCCACCCTCCACATTCCAGCCTTTCATATTGCCCTCCTTCATTTGTATATCCAAAACCGAAGATATCCTGCCACCATACTCAGCCGGCATTCCGCCTTTTATTATCGTAGTGTTTTTAATTGCGTCTGAATTAAATACCGAGAAGAAACCAAGCAAGTGGCCGGTATTATAAACCGTTGCGCCATCCAGCAATACAAGGTTCTGATCCGGCCCTCCTCCGCGAACATAAAAACCCGTGTTACCTTCTCCGCCACTCATTACACCGGGTAATAGTTGAATAGTTTTTAAAATATCTACTTCCCCTAAAAATGCAGGAATGGATTTCGCTTCTTCCATTTTAATTTCCTGCCTGCCCATATCGGTGCTCTCCACGTTTTCGCCTTTGCGTTCACCGGTAATTACAACCTCATTGGTTTGTATGGCGGCAGAGCCCAACTCAACATTTAACCGCACATCCTTAGTTAACAGAACAACGTGCAACTGCGGAGCGTAGCCGATATAAGATATTTTAAGGGTATAAGTGCCGGCAGGTAAAGTAAGCGAGTAAAAGCCGAACTCATTAGTTCCTGCGCCTTTGCCCAATTCAACGACGTAAACTGCGGCTGCCATTAAACTTTCGCCATTGGCCGTGTCTTTTACATATCCGCTGACCGTAAACTTGTTTTGCGCTTTAAGAACTGTGCCGCATAGAACGGGTAAGACAAGGCAAAATAAGAATCGGATAAAGAAAGGCTTCATGGGTGCGAAAGGCTCATTTTAAAGTGCGGCAAAAATAAAAACTTACGCGGGGCGAAGGAGTATAATTTTCAGGTTTTTAAGTTAAATGCCACTATTGGCGTTTGAATTGCATTTGGCCCCTGTGACAGACCATTGAGTTCCCTCAAATTCGTTAACAAATTGCCACAAGATTTTAGGCTCAGCATGGGGTACCTATTTCCCGGAATTTATTTTTTGTTTATAGGGCATTTACTTGCGGGCTAATTAAGGGCACAACTTTTGTTTTATCCCTTAATTAAACATTCAATTGATCCGCACATATTTAATAAGCCGGCCAGGTTTTATCAAATCTAACCGGAGGGATGCGTTTGCGCAGAAAAATTTCGCATTAAAATACATTATCAACTTTGCGGTTTGCTTTACTATATATATCAGCTTATGCCAGTGGATAAAAAATAACTATGCAAGGCCGGGAGTAGCTTTAACAGACCCGGTAATGCAGGTACTGCCACCCATTGATTTTTCAGTTCCGCTTTTTGTGCTGATGTATTTATCGATTATTATTTTCCTGCCTTACATTATTGCGCGGCCAAAACTTTTTATACACGGCTGCCAGGGCTTTTTAGTGCTTTTTGCCATTAGGGTATTGTTTACATACCTTGGTACCCCTTCATCCACCGCAAGGAATTATTCCACTAAGAGATCCTTTTACCGATGGGGTTATCGGATTTAAAGAAGAGGTAATGAAAAACGACCTTTTCTTTTCAGGCCATAGGGCTGATATATCCTTTTTTATCTTTTGTTGTAAAAACAAGGCCTTGAAAAATGTATTGATCACTTCGGCACTGCTAATTGCCATTATGTTGGTTTGGCAGCGGGTACATTATACCGCTGACGTAATTGCCGCCCCATTTTTTGCCTACTGCTGTTACTGTGTATTCGTTAAAAATCGCCACAAATTTTTAATGAAGAATACAGATTTTACACATATTCCCACACAAAAAGGTACTTTTTAGCAGAAGCGTATAATTGGCATGATTTTGTGATAGTAGTGATTATGACAAAAGCGCTACGCTAAATTATGAATTATGTTAGCGATAAAACGAGAAGACTGCGAGTTTCTTCTTTCATCCACCAAATTTTGCAACAACATTGGCCGATATTTTATGTTGCTTGATATTGATCTGACATTACTAAGTCAGTATCTTACTACGCACCAATTATTAAGTAGTTTGTTGTTGGGTAAATACACCGGCCCTGCTGCCGACTATTATATATCGCACAAAATAAGGGAGATGAAATCTGTGTTTAACGATTTAGTGGACCTGTGCAGGTGGAATGAAAATTACACCCTTTCCATTGGCATGGAACTAGGGATTGAGGAGGAGATGTTTGGATTTTCGGCGAATTAGGTTGATGCCGATATGTTTTCCTATTTCCGAAGTTCCCAAGCCACATGGTTGACACTTTTTTTGGGTGTCAACCATGATTTGCTCTTTACGAAAGAATTCTCCTTCGATAAGTTGCTGGCGTTTCACCAACTTTTGATTTGAATATCCTGCTAAATGCAGCTTCGGACTGATAGCCAACTTCACCCGCAATTTCGATGATATTCTTTTTAGCATCCAGCAAAAATTCTTTGGCTTTTAAAATGCGCCAGTTAGTAAGGTAGCTTAATGGAGTTTCGCCGGCTAATCTTTTGAATTCCTTAGCATATAAAGAGCGCGACATACCGGCAGCAGTGGCTAGTTGAGGCAAGGTCCACTCTTTTTGTGGCGATTCGTGCATTACTTTTAAAGAGTTATTGATCCGTTCATCTTTTAAGGCAAGTAGAAATCCCTCTTCAATATCTGTGCGCTCTAAATACGAACGGATAATGAGTATAAACAATACCTCGGCCAGGCGGCCTAGTATAACTTTGCTGCCTAACTTTTCGCCACATACCTCCTCGTTCATAAACGAGGCAATACTTTGCATCCACAGGTTAAGGGCGATGTTGGTATTATCTACGCGAATAATTTTGGGCAACGATGTTATAAAAGGATGCTGCACTGATGAGTTAAATTCAAAGTGTCCGCCTATCAATATTGTTTCTTCTTCTGTACCTTCAAACGGATCCTTTTTATCCTGGCGCGCTTTAACGTAGTGGCCGGCTGGCATACACATTACACCTGGCTTACTGCAAATTTTGTGGGCGGAGCCATGAGGTATAAAAATAAATTCGCCC
>JAQBNQ010000086.1 GCA_028288545.1 Bacteroidota bacterium | reverse complement strand
TGCTGATAGAATAGGACTTTATGAAGGCAGTGGAAAATTTATAGACGCACACCATGTTATTTTACTGCTTATCCATATTCTACATAAATACAAGGAGCTAAGCGGTAAGGTAGTGGTAGCCTTTTCTGTTTCCGATAAGGTGAGAAAACTTTGCGAGATATACGGATTGCCAATAGAGATCACTAAAATAGGTTTCAAATATATCTGCGAGATAATGCAGAACGAAGATGTATTAGTAGGTGGAGAAGAAAGTGGAGGTATTGCAGTAACAGGCCACATACCTGAACGCGATGGAATTTGGGATGGATTGATCATTGTGGAGCAACTAATAAACAACGGCCAGACACTACCAGAATTGATCGAAGAAGTATATGAACTGGTGGGTAAATTCTCATACTACCGCGACGATCTTCACCTGGAAGAAGCCCAAAAGCAAAAGATCATGGAGAGTTGCAAGAACGGTGTCTATAAAGATTTCGGGGGTGTTGCTGTTAGCAAGGTTGAGGATCTGGATGGCTATAAATTCCATTTGCAGGACGAGGAAGTTGTAATGATACGTGCCAGCGGTACGGAACCTGTACTAAGAGTGTATGTAGAAGCAGGAAGTGATGAACGGGTACAGATTTTGTTAGCTAAGGTGAAGACGGTTTTATTGGGGAGCTAAAAATCCTTTCTAAAAATCTCCTTCAGACTTACTTCAAAACCTTTGACTATTTTTGATTTCACTTTGCCTTTTATCTCGGCATATGAATATTGCTGGTACTTCTTGTTTTCTAAAGTCAATACCTCAACAAGCTCATTCCCGGGTTTAACTATCCAATATTCTTTCACTCCAAATTTTTCATACAATCTAAGCTTCTTCTCGCGGTCATATTTCACATAACCGGGAGAAACTACTTCAACAATTAAATCAGGAACACCTTTAATTGCTTTCTCGCCAATGATACCGGAGTTTTCTTTTGATATGAAAATAATATCAGGGATTACAACGTTTTGATGGTTTAGCACTACATCTAATGGACCATGGATTGTTGTACCTGATTTATTTTTCCTGCAAAAGGCTACCAATACTATGGCAAGATTTGAAAGAATGCTTTGATGTGCCACATCCCGAGAGTGAGCGGTATATAGCGTTTGGTTAATAATTTCGCAAAGAAAATCCGCAGGAAGAAATTCATAATCAGCATAAGTCCATTTCGCTTTTTGCTTTATTTCGGTTATAGTGAACATAGCGGTTTTCTAAAGTACTGATTTTACCGCCACTAGCAAATAATGGTCAAAGAAGAACTCATGTTTCAATAATTGAGTGGAAGATATTTTGCAATCCCCATCACTCAAAAAATCCTGGTACTCCTTTAAATCATACTGATGTGGATGCAGTATATCGCCAGGAATTAACCGGAACAGGTATTTGAAAAAAGAAAAGTTATGGGCGTCGATAGAAATGATGATGGTTCCATCCGTTTTGCAAACCTCCTTTAATTTGTCAAAGCCCTTTTTCATGTCGTGCAAATGGTTAATGGCATTCATACAAAAAACAATATCCGATTTTTCGGCTGGCTGAAATGCCTCTATAGTGCAGCAAATAAAAGTGGTGTTTGGGTAATCACTTTTTGCAAAGAATGGAACGCGGCTTTCGTAATCATTAAGTAAAGGATCAATAGCAGTTATCTTATTTTTCGGGAGGACAATAAAGACACCTGCCGGTCCGCAACCCAGGTCGGCGATAGTTTTTGATGGTCCCATCTTAATTTCGGGAATTTTTGCCAGCAGGTTGTTCCAATAATTCTTCTTCCAGCTCAAATATTCAGCCTTGTCTTTACCCCGCAGGTAATTAACCCACCATCGCAGTTCAAACCATTGTGCAATTTTCCACCGAAGAGTCATAGTAATTAGTAGGTAGTATTTAGTAGTTAGATAATACGGCCTCTGCCTTTTGCATTTTCTTCTGTTACAGTAGACAAAATCTTACGTTTTGTTGCTCACCTCATTTCTAAATACTAACTACTCAATACTAAATACTTTTCCCGGTATCCACAATTATCAGTCAAATTTCCACAATCCGCAACCTGTCCTAAAAAATATGGTGTCCATAAAATTAATCGTCTAATTTCGCCAACGGCTACTTGCTGATCTATCGTTCTTCATTTATGAAGGAAGGAAAGTCCGGACAACACAGAGCACCGCATCCCGATAACATCGGGACTTTTGTTGAGGAATCAACAGAACAAGACAGTGCCACAGAAAATAACCGCTTGTCTTTAAATTCCCTCGGGTATTTAGGGGCCGGTAAGGGTGAAAATGTGAGGTAAAAGCTCACAGCTTTCCGTCGGAAGGCGGAATTCGGGCAAACCTTGCGGGTTGAAAGTTCACGTATATCCGCGCTTAAGCGCTGCTCGGGCTTTCCCGGTATCGGGAGGGCGGAGGGGTTGAACGTAACAGGTTCTGAGCAATCAGGATCGCAGATAAATGATAGAGCATTTACACCGGTCGCAAAATCGGGGTGGAATGACAGGATCCGGCTTATAGGCAAGCAGCTTTTTTTTTGATATAGACACACTATATATAACTACCGCCTGCGGTAAAAAATTTTAAAATTATGGCAAACGTTCTGATAGCGGATGACGAAAAGAGCATTCGCAAAACCCTGCGCGAAATTCTGGAGTATGAAGGATACAAGGTAGACGAGGCAGAAGACGGCGCAAAAGCTTTTGATATGCTTAAGGACGGCGCCTACGACTGCGCTTTGTTGGATATTAAAATGCCTAAAATGGATGGCATGGATGTGCTTGAAAAACTGCAGGGCACAGAGGCCGAGACTCCGGTGATAATGATATCCGGCCACGGCACTGTCGAAAATGCAGTTGAGGCAGTAAAAAAAGGCGCCTATGATTTTATCAGCAAGCCACCTGATTTAAACAGGTTGCTTATCACAGTTCGAAATGCGCTGGAAAAGTCAACGTTGGTTACCGAAACAAAAGTGCTGAAGAGAAAGGTTGGCAAAACGCGTGAGATAATCGGGGATTCGCCAGCCATACAAAAGATAAAAGACACCATTGAAAAAGTAGCGCCCACGGAGGCCCGCGTATTAATTACAGGCGATAACGGAACAGGAAAAGAGTTAGTAGCCCGTTGGATACACGAAAAAAGTAATCGCGCTAACGCCCCGCTCATAGAGGTTAACTGTGCGGCCATCCCTACAGAATTGATTGAAAGTGAATTGTTCGGACACGAAAAGGGTGCATTTACTTCTGCCATTAAGCAACGTATCGGCAAGTTTGAACAAGCCACCGGCGGCACTTTGTTTTTGGATGAGATTGGTGATATGAGTTTATCCGCCCAGGCCAAAGTTTTACGCGCCCTGCAGGAAAGCCGGATTACCCGTGTAGGAGGCGACCGCGATATTTTAGTAGATGTACGTGTTATTGCGGCTACCAATAAAGACCTTTTAAAGGAAACAGAAGAAGGCAGGTTTAGAATGGACTTGTATCATCGTATCAGCGTAATTCTGATACATGTTCCGTCGTTGAACGAGCGGACAGATGATGTGCCTTTGCTGGCCGAAAAGTTTGTAAAGGAAATTTGCGAAGACTACGGTATTCCTAAAAAGGTAATTACACCTAAAGCACTTGAAGAACTGAAGACCATGAATTGGGAAGGTAACATCCGCGAGTTGCGCAACGTTATTGAACGCCTCGTAATTTTATCAGATCAAAAGATAACTGAAAGCGAGGTACGTAATTTTGTTACCAATACCCAGGCTAAGGATACACCAACAGACCTGTTTGAACAGTTCGATAAGTTCCAGGATTTTAAAGAGCATATTGAAAAGCTTTTTATTGAACACAAACTGAGAAAATTTGGCTGGAACGTATCAAAAACGGCTGAGGTACTTGACATTCAACGCAGCCATTTGTATAATAAGATCGAAAAGTACGATTTGCGCAGACAATAATCTTGAACATGAAATCAGCACTGGTATTAGGAGCGGGAGGATTTATAGGCAGTCACCTGGTAAGGCGGTTGAAAAAAGAAGGCTTCCACGTACGTGGGGTCGATCTTAAATACCCGGAATTCAGCGAAAGCGAAGCAGATGAGTTTTTAAAAGGCGACCTGCGCGACCAAAAGTTCTGCGCAGCCATTTTAGAAAAACAATTTGATCACGTTTATCAGCTAGCGGCCGATATGGGCGGAGCCGGTTATATTTTTACCGGCGAGAACGATGCCGATGTGATGTATAACTCCTCGTTGATCAACCTTCATATTTCGCGTTTGTGCGTTGAAAAGAAAGTGGAACGCGTTTTTTATTCTTCCTCGGCCTGTATGTACCCGGCCTATAACCAGGAAGATCCCGAAAATCCAAAATGCAATGAAGACTCGGCTTACCCGGCGATGCCCGATAGTGAATATGGTTGGGAAAAGTTGTTCAGCGAGCGTTTATATATGAGTTACGGCCGCAACTACGGACTTAAAGCGCGTATTGCCCGGTTCCACAACATTTTCGGTCCCGAAGGTACCTGGAAAGGAGGCAAGGAAAAAGCCCCTGCAGCTTTATGCCGTAAAGTAGCCGAAGCAAAGGAGGGAAGCACCATCGAAGTTTGGGGCGACGGCAAACAAACCCGTTCCTTCCTTTACATTGATGAATGCATTGAGGGCATAAGAAGATTAACCGAAAGTGATTTTCAGGGCCCTGTAAATATCGGTTCGGAAGAAATGATAACGATTAACGACCTCGCTAAAATGGTAATCGAGATTTCAGGTAAAAAACTGAAAGTAAAGAACATACCGGGGCCCACAGGAGTGCGCGGAAGAAACTCAGATAATGCCCTTATAAAAGAAAAACTGAACTGGGCCCCCGATTATCCTTTACATAAGGGAATGGTAAAGGCATATAAGTGGGTTTCGGCCCAGGTGGCTGCCAGTGTGGAGGTATAAAGGCAAAAAAAACTTGCTCATCTACCTCAAGGGGCTTTGAAAAAATCAAAAAGCATCTATATTTGCATTCCCTTTGAAAAAAGGGGCTCGTTGTTAAACATAATGGATCGGTAGTTCAGTTGGTTAGAATGCCGCCCTGTCACGGCGGAGGTCGCGGGTTCGAGTCCCGTCCGGTCCGCAAGGATTATCACAAAAGAAGCTAAAAGCCTATAAAAACTATTTCCGTGAATTTCTTTAAAAAAATTTTGCCGGTAAGAAAAATGTTGTAAATTTGCAATCCCAAATCGAAAGAAATGGTGTTGGTCCGGTAGTTCAGCTGGTTAGAATGCCGCCCTGTCACGGCGGAGGTCGCGGGTTCGAGTCCCGTCC
>JAQBNQ010000042.1 GCA_028288545.1 Bacteroidota bacterium | reverse complement strand
TGAAACACATTTTTACCTTTCTGATACTTCTTTTATTGGGTTCGGCTGTTAAGGCCGGGAATTATGATATCTGGTTTTGCACAAAACTGGATAGTACAGGCCACTGCAAAGGTAAAAGCGACCAGTTTAACTGGTCGGGCGGCAAAATGAAGTTGCTGTCCATTGTTAAAAGCAAAGGCCCTCTCAACACCTCTAAGTTAAATTACAAGGTCTTTTTTATGAAAAACGACCACGACGGCGAATTGGCCGCCGAACTTACATCACATACAAAAGCTTATTGGAAAAGTGTGGTGAAGGAGATTTACTTTTTTAAACCCGGGTATTATAAGGTAGACGTTTACAACGCAGCCAATGCCCTGCTCTTATCGGGTTTTGTTACCATCACCGACCGCGATTTAACCCCGCCTTAGTCCTTATTCGATAACAAGTTTGGCAACCCCGTTTTTATCTCCTTTAAGTTCAACCAGGTAAAACCCTGTCTTTAACCCTGTGGTATTAATAAGTCCGTTTTCGGTCAGTTCTCCCTGGCTAAAGGTTTCGCCAAGAGTGTTCACAATACGGTACCCGGTTGAGATTGGTAAATTCAAAAAAACATTTTGCCCTGCAATTACCGGGTTTGGATGCAGTTTCAAATCATTACCACCCACATAAACAATGCCATCGTTTACTGCGGGTGGGTCGTATTCTGCAATAAAAATGTTACTGGCATCGGCCACCGTAAGGGCAGGAGTAGAGCCAAAAATGCAGGTGTATTCATAGTAGCCGCTAATGGCCACATTACCTGATGGAACTAAATTAATACCCAGCCCGGCGGCAGTTTGCGTTCCACCTGCGGCCACCAGCCATCGCACATTACCATAAGGACTATAGCTAACGGTAAAGGTTTGCCGGGCGGTACAGCTTAGAGTGTTACCATCAAAATTTATGCTCTGCTCAAAAATTCCGGTTACAAAAATGTTGCCGCTGTTATCGCTTATAAGGGCAAAACCGATATCAATATGCGGCCCCTTTCCGCCCCGTACCCATAAATTATTGCCATTGCCATCGTATTTAGCCACAAATACATCATCATAGTATTCGTGCGTTACAGAATCAGGTCCAAAAAACGCGGTTCCTGAGTAATAACCTGTCATAATAGGGTTTCCGTTGTTATCGCTGCAAACGGCCAGAGCCTCGTCCTCGTAGCTACTTCCTGCCCTTGTGATCCATTCAAGCCCTGCTCCCTCATCAATTTTGGCTAAAAAGATATCGTAACTGGGCGAAAGCGAATTAACGGTTCCGGTGTCAATCCTTAGTGTTCCACCAAAAAAGCCGGTAACAAAAACTGAGTTGTGATGATCAAAAGCAATCCCGGTTATCAGGTTACTGCCATTGCCCACGGTGGTTTTCGCCCAAACCAAATTGCCATTGTTGTCGTACTTGGCATAAAACGACTCATTATAAAGGTTAGCCGTAGAAAGATGAACCGTGTCAAAAACTATTGAATTTTGGTAGGAACCGGCTATGTACACATTGCCGGCATCATCCAGGTCCAGCGAAGAAGCATAATCCTGGTTGGGACCTCCGGCCTTCCTTACCCAAATTAAATTGCCATTGTCATCGTATTTAGCCACAAAAATATCGGCGCCTCCCCGGCTGATAAGCTGGGTACTTTCAAAATAGGCGGTATCCTCAAACCTTCCGGTTATATACAAATTGCCGTTTTGGTATTTTATGCCATAAGCCCTTTCGTTCCCATCGCCCCCGGCTAGTTTTACCCAAACCAGGTTTCCGTTATTGTCGTACTTGGCAATATAAACATCCTCAACGCCGCGGCCCTGGTAGTTGGTTCCGGAAAAGAAAGCCTGTCCGGCAATATAACCTGTCATATAAGTATTACCCTGGGGATCAGAGGTAATTGCGTTGGAGGCATTATTGCCAATACCCTCGCCATCATGTGCCCACAACCAGTTTTGTGAATAGGTGACCACCGGTAAATTGCTCAATAACAGTAAAAAAAGGAATTTCCAAAGGCTTTTCATCCACTTCAAAGCAAACAAATCTTTTCCAAATCAACTTAAAGTTTCCACACCGTTAATTATTATTCAACAACTATGCTTTGCTTACCGGCTTATTGCTATTTTTGTGAAACTAAAATCAATGGCTAAATATATTTTCGTAACCGGTGGTGTTACTTCATCGTTAGGAAAAGGGATTTTCGCTGCGTCACTCGCTAAGCTTCTACAGGCGCGGGGATACAGGGTAACCATCCAAAAATTCGATCCCTATATTAATGTTGATCCCGGAACGCTGAATCCATACGAGCATGGCGAGTGTTATGTAACTGAAGATGGTGCTGAAACCGATTTGGATCTGGGTCACTACGAACGCTTTTTAAATATCCCTACCTCACAGGCTAATAACGTTACAACCGGACGTGTTTATCAAACTGTAATAAACAAAGAGCGCGAAGGTGCTTATTTGGGTAAAACCGTTCAGGTAATACCTCATATTACCGATGAGATTAAGCGCAGAATGTTGTTGTTGGGCAAAACCGGTGAATTTGATATTGTTATTACTGAAATAGGTGGTACAGTGGGTGATATTGAAGCACTTCCGTACATAGAAACACTGCGCCAGATACGTTGGGAAAAGGAAGAACACGATACCCTTGTTTGCCACTTAACGCTGATACCTTACTTAAAGGCGGCCAAGGAGTTAAAAACAAAACCAACCCAGCACTCGGTTAAAGAGTTGCAAACTATTGGGGTACGTCCGGATATATTGGTTTGCAGAACAGAATTGCCACTTACCGACGATATGCGTAAAAAGCTGGCTCTTTTCTGTAACGTTGACAGAGGCTCAGTAATACAGGCATTGGATGTGGACACCATTTACGCGGTGCCTTTAGAAATGCAGAAAGAGCACCTGGATATTACCGTTTTAAAGAAACTCCAGTTATCAGCCGATAACCCGATTGACCTTACCAAGTGGCAGCAGTTTTTGAAGAAGCTGCGTCATCCAAAAGGAGAGGTGCGCATAGGCCTTGTTGGAAAGTACATTGAGTTGCAAGACGCTTATAAATCCATTCACGAATCGTTTATTCATGCGGGTGTAAGCAATAACTGCGATGTTATAGTTGAGCCTATACACTCCGAGCATATTGATGAGTTTAACGTAGAGGAAAAACTGGGCCATTTGCAAGGTGTTTTAGTAGCGCCGGGCTTTGGTACCCGCGGTATTGAAGGAAAGATAACAGCCATTAAATACGTGCGCGAAAACAACATTCCGTTTTTTGGTATTTGCCTGGGAATGCAATGCGCTGTAATTGAATATGCCCGCAATGTTTTGGGTATGAAAGACGCTCACTCCACCGAAATGGATCCTTCCACAACCCATACGGTAATTGATATGATGGAAGCCCAGAAGAAGATAAAAAACAAGGGTGGCACCATGCGTTTGGGGGCTTATCGTTGCGACCTGGCACCTAATTCTATTTCTAAAAAGCTATACGGTTCTGAACATATTTCTGAGCGTCACCGTCACCGTTTTGAGTTCAACAATAAATACCTTGAACAATTTGAGGCTGCCGGAATGATAGCAGTAGGAAAGAACCCCGATAATAACCTGGTTGAAATAGTGGAGATTCCAACACATCCACATTTTGTAGGCGTTCAGTTTCACCCCGAACTTAAATCAACGGTTGACAATCCACATCCGCTGTTTGTAGGCTTTGTAAAAGCAGCAGTTAACTTCAATGCAGATTTAAAAAAAAAGGCTGAAGTAAAGGAAGGCTCACAGGCAACTGCAAATAGCTAGGTTACAAGAGTTATCTAAAGGTAGGCGTTTCACGCATCAATTTAGGGGCATAAATCTTAAATTGCCTGTTGTTGAACCCATATCTTTAAATCCCTTATTTTTGCACAAAGTCTTTTAATGAAAGTTTACTTCGATAATGCCGCTACCACCCAGATAGATAAACAGGTTTTGGAGGAGATGATACCGTACATGACGGAGTTCTACGGTAATCCATCCTCTATACATGGGTTTGGAAGGAAGGCTAAGGCCGCAGTTGAAAAAGCCCGCAAGGTGGTGGCTAAGTACCTGAATGCTTCCACTTCGGAGATATTTTTTACCGGCGGTGGTACCGAAAGCAGCAATATGATCATTAAAGGTGCCGTGCGCGATTTGGGAGTTACCCGAATTATCTCCACGCAAATTGAACATCATTGTGTTCTTCACTCTGTTGAAGCAGTAGGAAAGAATGGTGTTAAGGTTGATTACCTGAACCTTGATGCACAAGGACAGGTTGATTATGAACAGCTTGAAGAGTTATTAAAAGATACGTCGCAAAAAACGTTGGTGAGCTTAATGCAGGCCAATAATGAGATAGGGACCTTGTTAGATATGGAAAGAGTATCGGAACTCTGTGCAAAATACGGCGCTTACTTTCATTCAGATACTGTTCAAACAGTAGGGTATTACCCGATGGATGTACAGAAGACCAAGATTCACTTTTTAAGTGGTTCGTCGCATAAGTTTCATGGCCCCAAAGGTGTTGGCTTTGTTTATGTAAATGGCGAGGCTGCACTAAAGCCTTTTATTGATGGCGGTTCGCAGGAGCGGAATATGAGGGCCGGCACCGAAAATGTGTATGGCATTGTCGGGCTGGGTAAAGCGCTTGAAATGGCCGTTGAAAATATGGAGGATAACAGAATCTATTTAAGCGGGCTGAAGAACTATATGATCACTTCTCTTCGCGATAAAGTTCCGGGTATTGCTTTTAATGGGGATATAACTGAAACCGGTAGCAATTATAAAGTACTAAGTGTTTCGCTACCTCCCGGCGAAAAGACTGAACTGATCCTGTTTAACCTGGATATATCTGGTATTGCAGCGAGTGGCGGAAGTGCCTGTACCTCGGGTTCGGAGAAAGGTTCTCACGTTTTAGAAGGTATTAAGGCCGATCCCTTGCGTAAAGCTGTACGGTTTTCGTTTAGCAAGTACAACACCAAAGAAGAAATTGATTATACCGTGGATGTTTTGAAAAAGATGTTTACCCAGCAAGTTGTTCAACATCCACAATCTACAGTCCACACTTAAATGCTGCAAAAATACCGTTTGCTTTTTTTTAAAATGGTAGTTGTCGCCCTCGCTTGTGCAGTTCCGGATATAATGAATGCACAATGCACTATACTTCCTAATGTTTGTCCGCTAGGTTTCAGCCCTTTGTTATAACCAATGCTTAAATATGAAAATAAAAGAGATAACCGATTTTCTTGAAAGCATAGCGCCGCTTGAATACCAGGAAAATTACGACAACAGCGGTTTGATAGTGGGCGATAAAAATGCCATCGTCAAAAAGGCCTTGATAACATTGGATGCTACCGAAGCTGTTGTTGATGAGGCTATCCGTGAAAAATGCCAGTTGATAATTGCGCATCATCCCATTGTTTTCGGAGGCCTGAAAAAACTGAATGGCAAAAATTATGTTGAACGGGTAGTTATAAAAGCGATAAAGAATAACATTGCCATCTACGCTATACACACCAATTACGACAATGTATTTGCCGGCGTTAACGCTAAAATTTGTGAAAGACTGGGATTGACCGACACCCGGATTTTGCTGCCCAAAACGCAATTGCTTAAAAAGCTGTACACCTTCATTCCTGTGGCGCATCATCAAAAAGTTGCGAATGCCTTGTTTGAAGCCGGAGCGGGACATATTGGTAATTACAGCGAGACCAGTTATGCCGGTAACGGTAAAGGCACCTTTAAAGGCAATGCGGCTTCCAGCCCGACTATAGGCAAAAAAGGAGTGCAGGAAGAGGTGGAGGAAGTTAGGTTTGAGACCATTTTTCCGACAAATATTGAAAGGAAAGTGATAGAAGCTTTGTTGGCTTCTCATCCTTATGAAGAAGTAGCATATGACATAGTAGGGCTTGATAACCAATATAATATGGTTGGTAGCGGTATGGTTGGAAACCTGAAAACCGAAATGGATGAACTTTCCTTTCTGAAGTTTGTTAAAAGAAAAATGGGCACAGATTGTATACGCTATACGCCGCTTTTAGGTAAAGCGGTAAAAAGAGTGGCGGTTTGTGGAGGAGCAGGGAGGTTTTTATTGAACAATGCCATAGCCGAAAGGGCTGATGTTTTTATTACGGGCGACTTTAAGTATCACGACTTTTTTGATGCGGATGGAAAGATCGTGGTGGCTGACATCGGACACTTTGAAAGCGAGCAATTTACCAAAGACCTTCTTTATGAGCATATTTTGGAAAAATTCCCTACATTTGCAGCCCAAATCAGTAAAGTAAACACAAACCCAATCAAATATTTATAAATATGGCAGCAACCAAAGAACTTTCGATTGATGAGAAATTGACCCAGTTATGGGAACTTCAGCAAATTGATTCGAAGATTGACAAGATTCAGATTTTGAAAGGAGAACTTCCTATTGAAGTGAAGGAACTGGAGGACGAAATTGAAGGCTTACATACCCGTTTAAAAAACTCGCAGGATGAAGCCGCTGAATTGGAAGAGGAGATCAAAAACCGCAAAAATGCCAAGGCGCTTGCCAAGGAATTGATCAGCCGTTATGAGAAGCAACAAAACAACGTAAAGAACAATCGCGAGTACGATGCGCTTTCAAAGGAAATTGAACTGCAGAAACTTGAAATACAGTTGTGCGATAAAAAGATAGGTGATTCAACTATCAAAATAGATTCGAAACAAGCGGTACTTGATGAAACTGAAAAGACCATCAAAGAGCGCGAAAAGAACCTGAAGAACAAGAAGAAAGAACTGGAGAAGATCATTGAAGAAACTGAGAAAGAAGAAAAGGAACTTCAGAAAGATTCAGACAAACAGGCTAAGAAAGTTGAAGAGAGATTGTTGAAGGCCTACAAGCGTATCCGCGGAGCTTATAAGAACGGT
>JAQBNQ010000033.1 GCA_028288545.1 Bacteroidota bacterium | reverse complement strand
GATATATTCCGAAAGTTTAGTGAGCGGCGAAAAATTCAACTTTAAAAGATTTGAGGAATTGATGCTTGGCAATGAAAAGAAAGCAGAATGGAGTCTTAGTCCAAAGGCCCGCAGGGCTGCACTTTTTATTATGATGTACCGCGATTATCCTTTGCTTCAGTTGCCGTTTCAACTGATAAATGTTTTGCTGGAAATTGATGAACACATTGCCTCATGGCGATACCGTCACATGCACATGGTGCATAGAATGATAGGTACAAGAACCGGCACCGGGGGGAGCACCGGCAAAGATTATTTGAAGGGTGCGCTTGACAGGCATTACATTTTCAGCGAGTTTGCGGAACTTACTTCGTTTATGATTGAGCGTCATAAATTGCCTGCTTTATCTTCCAGTTTAAGAATGAGATTGGGGTTTGAGGGTTGAAAACAACCTGTTCTATCCCGGTGGCTATCGGAACCCCAAAAGGGTAGGGGTTTCAAAGCGGGATAGAAAAAAATATTGACTGTTTTTTTGTAACTTAGAGAATGCAATTAAATAAAAGCACTTTTTGGGAATATGATATTTCAAAGCTTGATGCTGCGAGAAGTTATCATACGATAATACCTCGGATTGCCATGCGAGGGGACGAACATGAAATCAGAGAAATGCGCAAATTTTATGGCGATGAGAAGATTAAAGAAATATTGCTACAGGTGCGATATTTAGATAAGCATACACTTAGTTTATTTAGCAACATTTACAACATACCAAAAGAGAAATTTAGGTGCTACATTTGGAGACAGTCGAACCCAACACACTGGGATTATTAAAAAGGTTGATGCAGTTAGAAGCGCTGAAAACTTTCGACCTTGTTGGTAGAACTGCTTTGGCGTTACAAATTGGTCATAGAAAATCGGTTGATCTTGATTTGTTCTCGCCGGTTGATTTTACAGGGGAGGAACTTATAATGAAATTAAGTTACCTGGGTAAAGTAGAACCATCGCTTATAAAATCCAATACGCTTCTTTGCCATATTGAGGATGTGAAAGTTGACTTTGTTAAGTTTACGGAACCTAATTTGCAGGCGCTGATTGAAGAGGAAGGGATAAGGATGAAAGGGCTGCAGGATATTGCCTGTATGAAACTCGCTGCCCTATCGGCAAGAGGCGCAAAAAAGGATTTTTACGATATTTATTTTCTTCTGCAAATGTTTTCTTTAGAGGAGATGTTGGAGTGGTACAAGCGCAAAACAGGCTACAATACAGTGATGCATGTCATTAGGAGCCTGGCGTATTTTGATGATGCCGAACTAACGGAAACACCCGTAATGTTAAAACCTGCGGATTGGGCAGAGATAAAAAAGGTTATCGTCTCCCACGCGAACAAATTTATTCAGTGAAAGCCTCTGCAAAATTTCACCATGAACCGCAAACAATTCACCCACCTTGCTGCTTTATCATTATCAGTCTCATTGCTTCCACCCCCATTATTAAAGGCGGCTGCAACTTCTTTTAAATCTCAAAGGCCCATCAAGCGCAATTTTACCAGCGACTCTGTAGAGGCCGTAATTGCAGAATTTAAAAAGAATGTACAGGATACGGAACTGGCCTGGATGTTTGAAAATTGTTTTCCCAATACATTAGATACAACCGTTTTTTATGAAATAAAAGATGGCAAGCCGGACACCTATGTAATTACCGGCGACATAGATGCCATGTGGCTGCGCGATTCATCTGCCCAGGTAAATCCTTATTTGCCATTATGTAAGGAAGATAAGCATCTGTCTTCAATGATAGAAGGAGTTATACGCCGGCAAACAAAGTGTATCCTGCTCGATCCTTATGCAAATGCATTTTATAAAGATGGTACCAAAATAAGCCAGTGGAAAAGCGACAACACGGAAATGAAACCCGGAGTGCACGAACGCAAATGGGAGTTGGATTCGTTGTGTTATTGTATCCGCCTTGCTTATCAATACTGGAAGATAACCGGTAACATCACGCAAATGGATGATGACTGGTACAAGGCGATGACATTGGTTATTGCTACCATGAAAGACCAGCAGCGCAAAAGCGACAAAGGCAAATATCACTTTCAACGGAAGACCATAACGCAAAGTGATACCCTGGCGGGCGACGGATATGGCAATCCAATAAAACCAAATGGTATGATATGTTCTGCTTTCCGGAATTCTGACGACGCAACAACGTATCTGTTTAATGTTCCCGAAAATCTTTTTGCAGTAACCGTTTTAAAACAGTTGGCAGAAATGTTAGGTGCAATTAATGACAAGGATAAACTGGCCGGAGTTTGCAAAGAACTGGCAGAAGAAGTTGAAAAGGCAACGCTGAAAGAGGGAATATATAACCATAAAGAGTTTGGAACAATTTATGCTTACGAGTGTGATGGACTAGGGAATTACAAGCTAATGGAAGATGCGGGTATTCCCGGCCTAATTACTATTCCTTATTTAGGTTATGGAACAACGGAAGATGGAATTTACCGCAACAGCCGGAAATTTGCGTTAAGCAGATCCAATCCCTATTTCTATCAATCAAAAAATGCAGAAGGAATAGGCAGTCAACATCTTGCCTGGAAAGGAGAAATGATTTGGCCAATAGGAATTATCAGCAGAGCGATTACATCCACTGAGGATAGAGAGGCGATACACTGCCTGAAAATGCTAAAGGCCACCCACGCAGGCACCGGTTTTATGCACGAAGGATTTAAGGGTAATAACCCCAACAACTATACGCGTCATTGGTTTGCCTGGGCCAACAGTTTTTTTGGAGAAATGGCTTGGAAGCTCTACAAGGAGAAGAAGATAATGTAATAGTATTGATAAGGCCCTAAAAAGGGTAGTTGCTCTACCGGTTTTAAAGCACAAAGGTATAAACCAAAAAATCCGCTTTTATAACCTTTTGGGTGGATACATATTTAAACCCCGCCGAGGTAAACATATCTATCAGCTTTTGGGCCGGTATCAGCTTACAGCCTTTAAATTTTTTTTGATCGGCGGGTTCTGTTATTACAATGCTGCCACCGGGTGCCAACAGCCGTTTAAACTCCCTTAACATTTGCGCCGGATACGCAAAATGATGGAAGGTTTCGCGCACAATAATGCGGTCGAAGTATTTGCTTTTAGCCGGTATAGTTGAGTCGCCCCCCGTAATTTGATGCAGCCCGAAATGAACCGCAGGATTAACAGTTTTGCGGGCCAGGGCCATAAATTTGGGAGCAAAAACCGAGTCGTCGGGATTCAGGTCCTCCAGGTAATAATCCACGGTATCGCAGGTAAAGGCCAGAAACAAGATCATCTTGCCATCATCGCCCCCAACATCCAAAACGCGCATCCCGTTTTTTACCAGGTACATCTGCGCCTCAGGCTCACATTGTTTCGAAAGCTCCTTCCGGCTCATGTTTTTGAAAAGGCTGTAATAGCTGCCTGCTTCGGAAGGCTGGGCGAAGCAAATGCATAATGGGAAAAGAAAAAGCAAGACCAATATCCCTCTCAATTAATGAATATCTTTTTTGTTACAACACCATCTTTCATTAGTATTCTGCAAAAATAGATTCCACCCGGCAGGTCACGGATATTCACCCCAACCTTAGTGGTATTTGGATTTTCTGTTTCGATAATCTGGCCAGTAAGGTTTATCAATTCGAACTGTTCTATTGACTCAGCGGCTTCCAGGAAAAATAAATTATTGGCAGGATTTGGAAATATCTGTACCACAATTTCCGGTTTGAAATCATTGATGTCGGTAATAGCGGTAAACCCTCTCCCGCAAATTGAATCGGGACCCACGCAATAGGAAATTAAATAAGTCCAATATGTTTGTTCAAAAGTAGTTTCCGGCCCTCCAAATAGTCCAAATGAAGGACCAATGCCTTCAATCATTTTATATCCTTTAACCGCTAGTGCTGCCTGGCCTGTAGGATCTAAGTACACGGTTCTTCTGCTCCAGTTCTGAAAGCCCGAATAATTAATTGAATCTGCCACGAAAACCGAATCAAAACAATTGTCATACGGATCAGTCAATAGTTTTCTAACAGAATCACCTATTTGGGTGGAGAAATCATACAGCAATGTGTCGGTATTTGAGATTCTGCATAGTCCACCGTCAGTAGTCAGGTTACCAAACAGGTAAACTTTTTTTGCAATTGTGTCTTCCCTTACGAGTCCGGTTAGTCGCCATCCTCTATGGAAATAAACCGTTGGAAAATTCGGAGAACTTGCCTGGCCAGAATCGCTATCATAAAATTTTTTGTAGGCCATTCCGCCAACAACCGTATCTCCCTCAATCTTAAGCCAATGATCTATGGACCATGAGTCACCTTCAAAATCGTGGCAGGACGGACAATTCCGCTCATACATTTCCCAATGCGCCCCCTCCACCACAAATTTCTGATAGGCCTGCCCATCAGAAATTACTGTTGTAAAGTATAAAACCGTAAAAGCCAAAATGTACTTCACCACTACATTAAAAATACACATATTTGCCCCCGAATTTTAAAAAGTTTGTATTCATTCTCACATTCGTTCATTCGCTAATTCGCTAATTAATTATGTCATTACTCACCGTAGGAACCGTAGCTTTCGATGCCATTGA
>JAQBNQ010000030.1 GCA_028288545.1 Bacteroidota bacterium | reverse complement strand
CAAATTCCTTTATGTTTTCACCTACCTTGCCTTTAATATTTGCAGCATTGGCAATTACATTTTCCATGCTGCCATATTCTTTTATCAGCTTCTTGGCAGTTACTTCTCCCACTTTCGGAATGCCGGGTATATTATCCACCGCATCGCCCATTAAACCCAAAATATCAATTACCTGTAATGGATTTTCAATGTCCCAATTCTTCTTTATCTCCTCAATCCCGTAAATTTCTACTTCACCGCCCGAACGGGCAGGTTTGTAAATAAAAATATTGGGCTCTACCAGCTGGGCATAATCCTTATCCGGCGTAACCATATAAACAATATGGCCTTCTGCGGCCTTTCTTTTTGCGATGGTTCCTATAATATCATCAGCTTCGTAACCGCTAACTTCAAGAATAGGAATATGCCATGCCCGAATTATCTCCTTAATATAAGGCACTGCAAACAAAATATCTTCTGGTGTTTCCTGGCGGTGAGCTTTATAATCGGCAAAGTCCGCCTCACGTTCTGCAGAACCATCCAGATCAAACACAACTGACAAATGCGTGGGTCTTTCGTTTTGTATCAATTCAAAAAGTGTGGTAGTAAAGCCGCTGATAGCGGATACATTCTGTCCCTTGGAATTGATAAGCGGGTTCCTGCTAAAAGCAAAATAAGCGCGGAATATCAGTGCATAAGCATCCAGCAAAAAAAGTTTATTGTCGTGTCCGTCGGTGTGTCCCATAGCGATTGTAGAAATAAAAGGCTAAGGTAAAAAAAGGAGATTGTGAAGCGGCCCAAACTTATTAAGCAGAAAGGATTTTAAACCCGGATTTTGCAGATGAATCGGAGAATAAGGTTGTTTCTCCGGGTTAACCCCGATTTAGTGGTTGTTAGGTTTTCTTACCAAAAAAATAGCTGAAAACCTTACAAACACTTATCGCTACGAGAATAAAAAACCTGATTAACTACAAAGTTTGGGTTAAAACTCCTTATCAAATCCCATCTCATCCATCATCTCGCCTAACTCGGCGTATATCTGTTGTTTAGTAAAGCCGTATTGCTCCAGGGAGTATTCGTGGGCGCTTTTGTAGTTTTTGTTCTTAACCTGCTCATGACTAAGGCGCTCAAGAAATTTTTCGGTCGGGGTCCAGTTAAAATGCTTATATACTTTTAGCACTGTTCCCTGCGGATCGCTTAACAAGTCGTCGTACTTCAATTCAATAAACTGTGCGGGCGTAAGGGTCTTCTTCATCTCCTGAGAGTATTTAAAAAAATCGACCCCCAGCTGCGCCCATGCTTTTTTGGGCGGAGCATTATCGGGCATTTCGGGCGAATGCAGTTTATACATGGCACTGAACATACTGGCAAAAGAAGGAACTGCGTCATAAGGGTGGCGGGCAATGTAAATGATCTTCGCATCGGGAAACCGCTGTAGCAGGGTTTTGAAACGTCCTGTACTCATTACGTTTTTTGCCAGGTAAGTTCTGCTGCCATCGGCGGCAAACATGAAACGCTTAACGCTGCTTTCATAATAATCCATTACGCCCTGCCTTACACCCTCAGGTTGATGGTCGAGAAATTTATTGTCATCAATTAAATGGAAGTATGGAAAGGGAATAAAAATTCCGGTACTCATCATAGCCTGGGCAAAAACCATTTCGTCTTCTTCCGCCTTATTAAAGCCCATGGGGTGCATATCATCCCAACCGCCCCAAATTTTTTCGTCCAATGCGTTTATGGCTCTACGCATAATATTACCAATGTAACCGTCAATACGCTTTAATAAATAGGCAAACCGTACAAACGAGGCTGTCATTTGAAAGGTGTGTGCATTTTTTGTGTAGGCAAAGCGGTCTACATCCAAAGCAATTAAGGTGTGCAGATAGGTAGTGCCGCTGCGGGGATTAGAAATAATAAATACAGGTTCTTTGATTCGTTTTTTCTTGTACCCCCGATAAAATATTTCATCAATCACTCTAAAAATGAGGTGTATGAACTGATTTAGCGAATACAGAAAAATAAATACCACCGAAAGCAGCCATATCCTGAAATTGAAATGACGGTAGGTTTCCCTGATAATTTTACCAAGGGTAGCATAACGCACATAATAAAAAGACGAGTTAAAATATTTCATGATCCCACGGTCCGCGTAACAATTTCCTCCTTTCAACTTTAAGACGGCTGCAAACGGAATAAATTTTCTCTAATTATTGCAGTAAGAACCAAAAAATCTGCCGCTTGTTTAATTTGTAGCAAAAAGAACAGGTTTTAGCAATATTTCGATGTGATTTCGGTCAACCGCTTATTTTAGACGTTTAGTAATACTTATGCTCAGCAATCGCAGATTTTTTTTAGATCACGTGGCGCAGACCAGCACTGCCCCTCTAATGCTTGAAATTGAGCGGGCGGAGGGCATCTATTTATACGACACCAGCGGCAAAAGATATATTGACCTTATTGCTGGTATCTCTGTTAGTAATCTTGGTCATTCGCATCCTGCTGTTGTAGCTGCTGTAAAAGACCAGGCCGAAAAATATATGCACCTGATGGTATATGGTGAGTTTGTTCAAAGCCCCCAGGTAAAATATGCTAAAATGCTTTCAGGCTTTCTTCCTGAGAAACTCGGCAATGTTTATTTTACCAACAGCGGTGCTGAGGCCACCGAGGGAGCGCTTAAACTGGCCAAAAGATTTACCGGACGAACCAACATTGTGCACTTTCAAAACAGTTATCACGGCAGTACCCAAGGGGCATTAAGTGTAATGGGCGATGAAAGTTTTAAAAGAAAATTCCGTCCCCTGTTGCCCGATATATTGCAACTGGAATATGGCAATGAAAAGCACTTAGACAAAATATCAACCCAAACTGCCGCTGTAATTTTAGAAACTATACAGGCAGAATCGGGAATTACCATACCCTCGCAAGCATTTTTACAAAAGCTAAGAAAAGTCTGTGACGATACCGGTGCCTTGCTGATATTGGATGAAGCACAAACAGGTATGGGACGCACCGGGAAATTATTTGCTTTTGAACATTATGGTATAGCGCCTGATATCCTATTGCTGGCTAAAGCCTTTGGCGGCGGAATGCCCCTCGGAGCTTTCATTTCTTCGAAGCATATAATGAGTTCGCTTTCTGATAACCCGGCATTGGGCCATATTACAACCTTTGGAGGGCACCCCGTTTGTTGCGCTGCCGGGATGGCGGCCTTTGAAGTATTGACTAAAGAAAAATTAATTGACACAGTTGAAAACAAAGGACGCTTATTCGATGAATTGCTGGTGCACCCCAAAATAATTTCTAAAACGCGCAAGGGCCTGATGATGGCCCTGGAGTTTGAAAGCTTTGCCACGAACAAAAAAATAATCGACCGCTGTATAGAACTTGGTGTGTTAACCGATTGGTTCCTATTCGCATCACAATCTATGCGCATTGGTCCACCCCTTATTATTACGGAACAAGAAATCCGGATTGCCTGTCAAATCATTTTGCAGGCAATTGGCGAAGGGGGTTAAACTAAAAAACGTAGCCAAGATTAAATTCTAAAAATTCGGCGGTACCGGAATTGGCACTTACGTTGGCGCCTACAAAAATATTGTTGCGCAGATGCTTGTAAGGATCAAAAATATAGTAGTTGGCCCCAAAACGCGTGGCAATATATC
>JAQBNQ010000610.1 GCA_028288545.1 Bacteroidota bacterium | reverse complement strand
TTCCGTACGGAGGTGCTGTTTGAACACCACATGCTCATCTGGTTTATTTCGGGGGAAACCAAAATAGTGCAGGCCGATTCCATGTATATTTTTGGTGCCGGTGATATTTTCCTGATCCCCCGAAATCAGCTGACTACTGTTATCAACTATCCAAAGGATGGGCTGCCGCATAAAACGGTGGCTATGCACCTCACTATGCCAATGTTAAAGGAGTTTTATGCTAAAAACACACCCAAAGCAAGGCTGTCGCATTCACCCGGGATCAGAAATTTTGGTAAGCATCCCTTGCTTGAAAGCTGCCTGGCATCACTGATCCCATACTTTGACCTGAAGGACGGGCTACCCGAAAACCTGGCTTCACTTAAGATTGAAGAGGCAATTAATATCCTCAGGACTATAGATAACAATATTGACGGCATCCTGGCCAATTTTCAGGAACCCGGTAAAATTGACCTTACCAGTTTTATGGAGCGAAATTTCATGTTCAATATGCCGATGGAAAAGTTTGGTTACCTAACGGGTCGAAGCCTTACTACTTTTAAAAGGGATTTTAAGAAAAGCTTTGAAACAACACCGCAAAAGTGGCTTACTCAAAAAAGACTGGAACTGGCCCATTACCAGATCAGGGAACAAAACAGGCGACCATCGGAAGTATATGCCGAGGTAGGCTTTGAAAACCTCTCTCATTTTACTTATGCTTTTAAAAAGCATTTTAACTATTCGCCAACCAGCCTGGGCGGATAACAGAAGCCCAAATACCTATAAAAGAAAAAGCCTTTCCCTGAACAGGGAAAGGCTTTTGAGCGAAAGACGAGATTCGAACTCGCGACCCCGACCTTGGCAAGGTCGTGCTCTACCAACTGAGCTACTTTCGCGTTGGTGGCCGCAAATATATAACTTCATACAGGTGCGGACAAAATATTTTTTGAAATTTTGAATATTAAATTTAACATACTTTTAATCAGTTATTTACATTCATAGTTACAACTAACAAGGGCACAAATCTTTGGTTTTACTTAAAATCAGGCCTGAAAAAAGGGTCTGAAAAAACTTATCTCATCGCCTCGCAGTCCATTTTTGCATGCTCGTTCAGCAAAAGATATCTGCAAAAAACTATACCGTACTTTCTTATTCCGCGATCTTTAACGGGCTTAAACCGATATTTTAATCCATCATTTTATTGAGGTTTGTCCATTTTTTAAACCGGGGTAATGAATTATTTTGCAGCACTTATACTCATCAAATAATGATAAGTGCGGTCTCCAAATCAGTAACCACAAATTAACACCAAGTCATTTTGTTCAATTGGTTAAACGTTTTATCTTCGCAGCCAAGTTCGCAATCGATTGCGAACTTGGTTCATGGTATATCATTCAAAAATCAAACCCGACATACGCCTATTTCCTAATTAACATTCAATGAAAAGAACATCAATTTTAATCGCCTTACTGCTCTTAGTTGGGATCAAAAGCTTTGGTGCTTTACGCACCATAACCGATACCCCATTATATAAAAACAAAAAAGCAACAGTAAATGCCCGGGTTGAAGACCTGCTACAACGCATGACGCTGAAAGAAAAGATCCAGCAGTTGCAAAACAGGGCATCGGGCCGGGCCGATGAAATTGAAAGTATTTTTAAAGGGGAAAGCTATGGCTGTACCCATGAAATGAACATGAAAGCAGCCGATTGTGCCGATATGTACCAAAAGCTGCAAACCTACATGCTGACCAAAACAAGGCTGGGCATCCCGATACTTACCGCGGCCGAAGGGATTGAAGGCATCCTGCAAAATGGTTGTACTTTATTCCCCCAGGAACTTGCACAAGGCAGTACTTTTAATCCGGCCCTGATCCGCAAAATGACGGAAGCAGCAGGTGCCGAAGCTGATGTGATCGGCATTCACCAGATCCTTTCGCCGGTACTGGATATTGCGCGCGAACTGAGGTGGGGCCGCGTTGAGGAAACTTATGGCGAAGACCCCTATCTGATAGCCCAGATGGGGATTGCCTTTGTAAATGGCTATCAAAAATATAATATCACCTGTACCCCCAAACACTTCATGGCCCATGGTTCGCCTTCAGGTGGCTTAAATTGTGCCAATGTAAGCGGTGGCGAACGCGAACTGCGCAGCCTGTACATGTACCCATTTAAAAAAGTTATTGCCGAAACAAACCCGCTGGCGGTTATGTCATGCTATAGCTCGTACGATGGTATCGCGCTTAGCGGCTCCCATTATTACATGACCGATATCTTGCGCGATGAGCTTGGCTTTAAAGGCTATGTATACTCCGACTGGGGATCGGTAGATCGCCTGCAGACATTCCACCACGCGGTTGCAACGCAGGAAGATGCCGCGAAAATGGCCCTCATTGCAGGTATCGACCTTGATATTGACGGTGCTTATCAAACCCTTCAAAAAATGGTTGAAAGCAGTAAACTGGATCCAAAATATATTGATCTGGCAGTTCGCCGCGTTTTGACCGTTAAGTTCACTTTAGGCTTATTTGATGCCCCTTACGGTAATCCGGCTAAAGTTGATAAGGTGGTACACAGCGCCGCAAACGTAGCAGTATCAAAAGAAGTTGCTGACGAAAGCGCAGTGCTTGTTAAAAACAGCAACAATATTTTGCCCTTAAATCTATCTAAATACAAATCTATAGCGGTTGTTGGCCCTAACAGCAATCAAACCATTTTTGGCGATTACTCCTGGACACAGCGTGACCCTAAAGAAGGAGTAACTTTACTTCAGGGACTTAAAGAAGTTATCGGCAATAAAGTTACTATAAACAACGCAGAGGGATGCGACTGGTGGAGCCAGGATAAAACCCACATCCAGGATGCTGTTAAAGCTGTGGAAGCAAGCGATATTGCTATAGTCGCCATTGGCACACGCAGTACCTTCCTGGGCCGCAGTCCCAAATACTCTACCTCGGGCGAAGGTTTTGATCTGTCATCACTTGATCTTCCGGGCGTACAGTTGGATTTGCTGAAAGCTATAAAAGCAACCGGTAAACCTATGATAGTGGTATTTATTGCAGGAAAGCCGCTGGCTATGCCATGGGTCAAAGACAATGCCGATGCCGTACTTGTGCAATGGTACGGCGGAGAAAAGCAGGGACGAACATTAGCTGAGATTCTTACCGGAGCGGTAAATCCATCAGGCAGGTTAAACGTATCATTTCCGCGTAGTACAGGTAATACCCCATGTTTTTATAATCACTATGTAACCGACCGGGAAGAACCATTTGATCAGCCCGGCACACCCGAAGATCCTAAAATGCACTACATTTTCGATAAGCCTGAACCTGTCTGGAATTTTGGCTACGGTTTAAGCTACACTAACTTTAAATATAGCAGTTGTACTTTGGCCGATTCCGTTTTTTCGGCTACAGGCGGAACTGTCAAAGTATCTGTTGATATAGAAAATACCGGAACCAGGGATGGCAAGGAAGTAGTACAGCTTTATATTCACGACAAATTCAGTTCAGTTGCTACGCCTGTAAAACAGCTTAAAGCTTTCAGTAAAGTATTGATTAAAGCGGGTAAGCGTGCAACAGTAACACTTGAAGTACCTGTTTCTGAGCTGGGTTTATATAACGATAAAATGCAATACGTAGTGGAGCCCGGCGAGTTTGAAATTCAGATAGGTAGCGCTTCGGATAATATTAGTTTTACTAAGACAATTATGGTAAAGGAATAAAATATCTCAGGAAATTCCTTAAAAACAAAAACGGCGTCATTGCGAGGAACGAAGCAATCCCCGATTTGCAGAGCGGCTATGCAAATCTCTCTGTATAGTTTGGGATTGCTTCGTTCCTCGCAATGACGTTTTTTATATTGAACTAATCGGGTGTGTTTTTAAAAGCATAAATCAACACTGTTGATAATACAAATCCCAACTCTCATACCTTATTATTAAATTTGAAACTGATTTCCTAATTGGGAAGCGGTGATAAAATAAAGAAGTGTATGGTGCTGGAGCCTTTTCATGAACTCGTCCTTAAATTTATTGAAAATACAAACCGGCCGATATTTTTAACCGGCAAGGCAGGTACAGGTAAAACCACTTTTCTTCGCTGGATTAGGGCAAATGTTTCCAAAAACCTGGCTGTTGTAGCACCTACCGCAGTTGCCGCCATTAATGCGGGTGGCGTAACCATTCATTCCTTTTTCCAGGTACCCTTTGGGCCACAGGTGCCAGTAACCGATCATAATAATCACAGTACCCTGCTTAGGCAGGTAAGTCTCGAAAAAT
>JAQBNQ010000604.1 GCA_028288545.1 Bacteroidota bacterium | reverse complement strand
TCATAATTCGCAAAGTGTCACCTTCGTTAAATGATGCTATTGCGTGTTTACCCGATAAATTTATTTTCTCCAAAGCATCAGAGATATAAACCCTTGTTAGATCAACGTTCAAAGCACAGGCTGTTTCTCCTTTTATGCTGATCAGTTTTTCTGTTCTGAGCAAAACGGATTCGCAAACAAATAATTCGATGATCATATCAGCAATGTCCATCATTACCTCTTGTTCTTTCTCCAGATTTTGCATAAACTTTTGTACTGCAGCACCTAAAGTCATAAGGATAGCCTTTTTGGCATTTTGCAACGCTTTCTTCTCTGCTGCAAAGAAATCATCCGAATCAAGTGCCCCAAAATCCGGAACGCTCATTAATTCTTTTTGAACAGCCATGGCAGGAGTGACCAGATCAAGTTGACCCTTCATTGCCTTCTTAACCAACATACCAACTGATAATAACCTGTTGATCTCATTGGTTCCCTCAAAAATACGGCTGATACGCGCATCGCGATAGGCACGGGCAACAGGATATTCTTCGCTGAAACCTGTTCCTCCAAAAACCTGAACAGCCTCATCAACTGTATATGCAAGAATTTCAGAAGCATGAACTTTCAACAAAGCACATTCAATCGAATATTCTTCAGCGGCTAACAACTTGGCTTCCACTTTATCCTTACCAGCCGCAACAAGCGAGCTGATCATATCGTGAATTAAACCTGATACTCTATATGTAGCGGATTCGCTGGCGTAAGTTTTAATCGCCATTTCAGCCAGTTTATATTTAATAGCGCCGAAAGATGCAATAGGCACATTAAACTGGATACGTTCGTTAGCATATTTAATTGCAGTTGTACAACCTCTTTTAGCACCGCCAACGTTCATCACCGCCAGCTTAAAGCGGCCAATGTTCAACGCGTTAAACGCGATCTTATGTCCCTTGCCAATTTCGCCTAATAAATTTTCAACAGGCACTTTTACATTATTGAAGAATACCTGGCGGGTAGATGAACCTTTAATACCTAATTTGTCTTCTTCGCTGCCCAGTGATACGCCTTCTGCTTTTGCATCCACAATAAAGGCAGTAAACTTCTCTCCGTCTATTTTTGCAAATACCGTAAACAAGTCAGCAAAGCCGGCGTTGGTGATCCACATCTTTTGGCCGTTAATAATGTAGTGTTTGCCATCATCCGAAAGAACAGCTTTTGTCTTTGCACCTAAAGCATCACTACCCGAACCTGGTTCAGTTAAGCAATATGCAGATTTGATAGAACCATCGCCCAAACCCGGTAAATATTTTTTCTTCTGCGCTTCAGTACCAAAGTAAAGGATAGGCAAAGTTCCAATACCCGTGTGAGCCGCAAACGCTGCTGAAAATGCATGACCCTTTCCAAACTCTTCGCTTATTGAAGCTTCCGTATTAAAGTCAAGACCAAGCCCGTTGTATTCCTCAGGAATACCGGCAGAAATAAGACCTAAGTCTGCACATTCCTGGAACAATTGCAAAACAAGCCCTGGCTCGTGTTTGTCAATTTTTTGAATATTAGGAAACACCCGCGTTTGTATAAAATCAGAAGCCGTTTGAACAAACATTTTTTGCTCTTCGGATAATTCTTCTTTAATAAAAACATCAGCAAAGGATGTTTCTTTAATTAAAAACTCAGCGCCTTTGGCTACAGTCTTGCTTTCGGTAGTGGTTGAATTCATAGTATTGAGTATTGAGTAGTTAGTATTGAGATTTTATTTATCAATTTTTGTTGGTTAAGCGTTGCTGAAAAATGTAATTCATTTTTTGTATTTCATTCAGTTGGCCACAAACGGCCTCGCAAGATTCATTAGATAGAAGTTTAAGCCGATTTGCAACAATTACCTGAGTTTCTAATTCGTAGCTTGAGCCATTTGCAATAGAGAGGAAACGGACGAAATCATTATCTGAATTCCTCCCTGCGCCTTCGGCAATATTAGAGGGGATTGAAACTGCACTTCTACGCATTTGAGACGTGAGGCCAAATTTCTCCTCTTTGGGAAATTCTGAAGTTGCCTGATATACATTGACAACCAAATCAATTCCTTTTTGCCAAATTTTTAAATCCTGATACTTATGCATACGAGAAAATTATCTCAATACTCAATACTTTGTACTAAGTACTAATTATTATTAGTTCAATAATTCGATGATACCTGCAATTCCCTGGCCACCGCCAATACAGGCTGTTATCATTCCGTACTTCTTATTTCTTCTCTTCAATTCATTGATCATTTGAACAGTTAATCTTCCACCGGTACTGCCCAGTGCATGGCCCAAAGCAATTCCGCCACCGTTAACATTCAAAATTTCGGTATTTAATTTAAGCTCATTAATAACCGCAAGTGATTGCGCTGCAAAAGCTTCGTTCAATTCGATCAGATCGATATCATTCAAACTAAGACCAGCACTTTTTAAAGCCTTTGGCACTGCAGCCACCGGGCCAATACCCATTATAGTTGGGTCGACACCCACCGAAACGGTAGTAACTAATCTTGCCAGTGGAGTAAGATTAAATTCCTTTACCGCTTTTTCGCTGGCAACAATTACAAATGCAGCACCATCCGATGTTTGTGACGAATTACCAGCGGTAACTGTTCCACCAACTTTAAATACTGGTTTCAAACCTGCCAAAGCTTCTCTGGTGGTATCTTTACGCGGGCCTTCATCTTGAGCAACGGTAAACTTGCGCGATTTCTTCTTGCCCCCTTCGTAATACACTTCTTCTATTTCAACCGGTACAATTTCGTCTTTAAATCTTCCGGCTTCAATTGCAGCAATAGCTTTTTGATGAGAGTTATAAGAAAACTCGTCCTGCGCCTCGCGGCCAATATTATATTTAGCAGAAACCAATTCTGCTGTTAGACCCATGCCAATAAAATATTCGGGATGTTCATTGGCTACGGCATAATCGGGTACCGTTTTATAACCTACAGTTGGCACCAAACTCATTGATTCCGTTCCTCCGGCTATAATAATATCAGCCATGCCTGCCTTAATTTTTGCAGTAGCCATTGCAATTGTTTCCAAACCCGAACCGCAGTAACGGTTAACTGTTACACCCGGCACTTCCATAGGCAACGAGCGTATAGCTACCCAGCGAGCCATTTGCAAACCCTGCTCAGCTTCGGGCACAGCGTTTCCAACTATTACATCATCAACCCTTGTAGGGTCCAAACCCGGAGCTCTTTTCAATAAATCGGTAATGGCATAATATGCCAGGTCAACCGGGTTGGTAAAACGAAATCCACCTTTCTTTGCTTTTCCTACAGCAGTTCTTGAACCTGCTACTATATATGCTTCCATGTTTTTGTTTTTTGATTTGCGATTAAAAACGATTTGCGATTTCCGACTGCTTTGTTTAATTAATTATTTTTTTGATTCTTTAGCGTTTGTGAAAAATTATAAGTGCTTCTCTGGATTTTGTCAATCTTATTTTCCAGAACGTCCAATACTTCATCTTCAATAAACTTCAAGCGATTTGAAACGACTAACTG
>JAQBNQ010000596.1 GCA_028288545.1 Bacteroidota bacterium | reverse complement strand
GAAGCAGTGGGAAGAGGTTAGAGATATTAAATTGATGCAGGGATGAATTTAAACTCCATTACAGCCATTATTGTGGATGACGACCCTATGAGTCGCAAACAATTAAAAGATCTGCTTGCAAAGGTAGGTAGGGAGATTGAGGTAGTGCAGGTTTGCGAAAACGGCAGCCAAGGGATTGAAGCCATTAAACAGTGGCAGCCCGATATAATTTTTTTGGATATAGAAATGCCTGACATGAATGGCTTTGAAATGCTCGAGCGTCTGCCATCTGTACAGCAGTCCATCATTTTTACTACAGCGTACGATCAATATGCAATACGCGCTATACGTTTTGCTGCATTAGACTATCTATTGAAGCCGTATGAAACAGAGATGCTGAAAGATGCAATACAAAAGGCGATCGAAAAGATACGCGAGAAAAAATTTCCAGCCCAGATACGGATGCTTTTAAACCAGGTTAACAATATAAAAGCGCTGGAAAGCCTGGCTGTTCCAACGCTCGAGGGCTTGTTGTTCACCGAGATTAATACCATCATCTGGTGCGAAGCAGATGGCCGGTACACAAACATTTGTTTTGCAGATAAAAAAACGGTAATGGCCTCACGCAGTTTAAGTGAATTTGAGGAACTGCTGGTGCCATCAGGTTTTCTGCGCATTCATAAATCGCATCTCATCAATCTAAAGCATCTGAAAAAATATATCCGCGGCGAGGGCGGACAGGTGGTACTGAGTACCGGTAAAACTCTTGATGTGGGTCGCACCTACAAGCAGCAATTGCTTGAAAAGGTCGCCCAGTTTAAATAAGTCTCTTGCTTCTGATCTCCCGGGACTACCGTTCATAGCACCGTTCCCGCGTTTCATTACTTGGCCCTAACCTTATCTGTATAGCTCGTATAAATTTGATGGTAAATCATTGAATAAAATCTATCTGCCATGAAAACTACAAAAACAACTACAGGCATTCTGTTCTTACTCTTGCTTTCTACTTTCACACAAGCTGTTCCGGCTTTGCACTATCCGGATTCTACAAATAGCGTATTTATAAAGATTACGGGCAACGAACCCATAACCGCCAGGGCCGAAGATTTTAATTCATACTGGATCGGTACCAATAATGGATTATGGATAATTAATAAGCACACCGGCAAATCCAAGCATTTTGTGCAAGGCTCTGTATTGCCTTCCTGTCATGTAACGGCAATATGCGTAGCGCCTAACGAAAATGTTTACGTATCAACCGATAAAGGTATTTTGAGGTTTGATGGTTACTGCTACATCACCATAAACTCAGAAAATTCAGGATTGCCCAGCGACAATATTACCTCCATGGCCTGCGATAATGATGGCAATCTTTGGATAGGAACCAGGGACAAAGGCCTTGTGGTTATGAACCACAACAGATCAAAAGCGTTCAACACCCATAACTCCCTATTGAATGATGATTCGGTGAAAGGAATTTACCGCGATAATGACGGAAATATTATGGTTGAACTTGCAAACCGAACCGAGATAAAGATCGGCCCCAATGGAATGCAGTTGATAAAGAATGTAATGGAATTAAACGAATGGAACTGCCCAACAACGGACGCTATTGCGGCCAGGAAATAAAAATTCTAAAACTGTTTAATTGGAAGTTTTTACAAAGCGGCTTGTGTAAATTTCTCCACTATCGCGTATCTGTAAAAAGTAAACCCCGGCAGCTAAACGGGCAACGTTTGCAACAAAGCGGTCGCCTTGTGGTAAAATATCCTGTATAGCAAGCTGGCCTTCCGCAGAATAGATATTGAGCAATGCTTTATCAGACGCTGCATGGAAGCTAACTGTTAAGCTGTTACTCGCAGGATTTGGATAAACAGAAATGTTCTGGTTGTTTGATTGTTCCGTAATTCCATTAGCCACATCTGAAACGTAAATTACTTCATCGCGCATATAGCTGCCAATAAACTGGCCGTTTCGGTAAACACTGATCAATACGCTAACGTCATAACCTCCCTGTGTGCAAGGGGCGGTCCATAAAATGGCACCGGTTTGATGATTGATACTAAAAAATGAATTGCCCTGGCAATACTGGTCGGGCAATAAATATTGCGGTACAGCTACCACGTGGTCCTCAAGCGGCGTAGCCAGATCAAAAACTATACTATCGCTGCCCGGTGCACTTAAAAAGGGTCCGCTTTGCTTAAAGGTATCTAAGCTGCTAAACCCAATGGCAACCGGCGCAAGCAAAGGAGCCTGGGTAAGATGTGCAGCAGTTGAGTCTATAATTACCTGTGCCTCTATGTAAAAAGGTAAATTGGTATTGGTTCCGCTGGCAATGTTATTAGCATAATTAGCCCTGTACTGCCCCACCAGCGACATAAAATAAACTGCAGTTGCAGAAGGGTAATGATGTTTGCCGCTATATACGTGGGTAAAATAACGGTTACTTCCTATAGCAAGATTTGCTGCCGTATCCGGAAAAACATCGGTAGCATTTATAACTCCAAAAGTGCCATCTCCCCAGTTAATTACAATCGAATCCTGTATCACTGCTTGGTTAATGTCAAAATCCATCCGCACATCTATACTGCAATAAGTAGGGTCCAACGGATTTAGCTGGTACTGTATTTCGCCCGAATATACCTGCTGGCCAATGCCACCACAGGCAAATAGGTTATTGCAAAGTAAAACCGTAACAGCAATAAATAATATTTTTTTCATATAAAGTGCAGAGTTCTACAACTCCTCCATGTGTAAAGATAACCAATGGCCGCCGTATTAACTGTCATACAAACGTTAAAATCCATGTGTCAGACTATAGCTTGGTAACCTTATAGGTAGCCTTGTTAATGCCGTTATTAACGCAAACAAAGTAAACACCCTGTGCAAGGTCCGATAAGTCCATGGTAAAAGGTTCAACTACCTCATCGCCAAGCCTGCGCAGATATTTTCTGGCCCCTAATATATCATATACCTCAACCGTAACATTAGTAGTGAAAACAGAGCTTGCGTTCAGGTCAATAGTTAAACGATTGGTGAAAGGTTTCGGGTAAATAAGAATGTGCGGTGAAGCATCAACTCTTTCTACAGAGCTAGTGCCAGACGCTATGATTACCCCCGTAAAATTATGTACTGAACAATAGTACCGGTAAGTGCCCGATACGGTTAGCACGTACGAAAAAGTTTGCACTGCCGTAGTAATTGACGAATTCCAGGTTGCTGCGCCCGAAGGTATATTGGTTGAAGTGGTGGTATGAATACCATTTACCCATTGCCAAACAATAGTATCACCAACGCTGGCATTTATACTATCCGGCGAAAACGAAAAATTCTGCACAGTGATGGTATGTGTGGTAGCAAATAACTCTGTAACTCCTGCAGAAAACAGGATAACAAAAAACAGGGTTTTGATATTCCGGAGGGTAGATTTTGTAATCATATAAAACTTATTTTTATAAAGTTATTTAACAAAACGTGTTTAAACAAATATTTTAACGCTTATTTTCACTTGTATTTAACACAAAAACAGGGCCAGAAGTTTAAGTTTCGGGCCCTGTTTGCATTTTGAATTATCTAAATACTCAAGTACTGTCTGTTACCAGCTCAGGTCGTCGTCAAACTTCTTCATAAACTCATCCACAACCGAACTGTCGCTTTTCTTTTTAGGCGCCTTATCAGCTGCTGGTTTCTTGTCTTCCAGGTAATCGGTCATTTTATTTTCCCGCTTACGTGCTGGTTTGCTTTCAGAGGTTCCGCCTTCAGTTTTGGTAAAGTCCTTTTTTACAAAGTCTTTCTTTACAAATTCCTTTTTAACGTATTCTTTTTTCACAAACTCTTTTTTCTCACCGCCGTTTGTTTCGCTTTCAGAAGGTT
>JAQBNQ010000575.1 GCA_028288545.1 Bacteroidota bacterium | reverse complement strand
CTGTTGTATGGATGTTGAGGCTTTACCAGTTGTTCAAACTTTGTCAGTGTGGATGGATACAAAGTAGATGGCACGTTGAAAATTGAATTGTAAACGGAATTGATACTCCCGTCAAATTTCAGGTTATCGCCGGTTGATGAAGCGCTGTGACATGAACTATTCTGACATTTGGTATTCAGCGTGGAATAAACCCTTTCAAAAGGAGTTTGGGCCTGAATACAAACTACCATTAAACAAAACAAAAACAGAGTGTACAGTTTTTTCATTGTTGGTTTTTCTTTTTTGGTTGAATGAAAATAATCATTTTTAAGTCACTTTTAAAAGAGTACCCAATAATTTAACTAACAGGCGGTTAACATGCAAAACAACTGTTTGTTTGGGCTAATCTCATTTACTCAGCAACAATAAACTTCTTGGCATAAACAATGCCGTCAATCGAAAGCCTGGCAATGTATATTCCCTTGGCAAGTTGTTGTCCGTTGCCAATGGCTATTTCGTGTACCCCGGCTTCTTCGTTTTCCTCACCAACTTGGGCAATGCTTTTGCCCGTAATATCTATGATACTGGCCTCTATGCGGGCAGGGTTATCAAGCGTATAAACCAACCTGCCATTGCCCGACATTGGGTTAGGCATTATGTCCATATAAACCGTTTTAGGCGATGGATCATTAATAGCAGATGTACCCGCTAAAGGTGTTGTGGTGTACATGTAGTAAAACAGTTCCATTTCGTCGTTGGTGGTTTCGCCAAATGTTACGGCGGGTACGGTAACGTTGTAAGTAGCACTGGCTACAAGCCCCGATTTATTACCGTTGTGCTTACCAAACTGAATAGGCTTCAGTTCAGGCCAGTATTCGAGTGGCGGATGGGAGTGATCCCAAAAACCAATAGGAGCGTTGTTGGCATAATCGAAGGAGCCGTCATAAATGGTATCTGCAAGTAAACCCGCTGTATCACGGCGAATAATATAGAAGGCCGTACCCATTGCATGAGTATGACCCGATGCCATCCACAGGTATCTTACCCTGGCATTATTGCCATTAAAATTATCATCGTAAAGGCGATTATTAATGCCCTGCTGCATTATCAGTGTTGGATTGTTAACCAGGTGCGAAATCATGGGAATAGTAGTAGCAGATTTTGGCCTGTAGTACACGTTCAAATAAAAGTCGCAGGGTAAAACGGTAGTTGCATTATAGTTTTTGACGTGGAAATCAAGATCGAGATATGTCTTCTGCGCCCACATCATGCCGGTTCCCTGTGGTAATACCAGGTTTTGGTCAGTTTGCCATGCACCGGTAAGATTTTTATTGCAGCAAAACGAACTGATGCCATTGATGTTTGATAAACCTACATTTACTCTTGCCATATCGCTTGTATCGGCAGTGTTGGTGGTAGCGGTTACGGAATCGGGATAGCTGAACAACAAAAAGTGGTGCGATTGCTGGTTCATATAACCATCAATTTCATATACCTCTGGAAGAAAAGGAAAGTTCACTTCCTGCTGTTGCATCAACTCTTGCTCCACATCGCCTGTTACGGGTAAAAATACAGGGCCCATGCGTAGCTGATATCCTGTACCCGGAGCTGGTTTTGGTGGCTTAGGCAAAAATGGAAGTATAGCTGTATCGTTATAGTATTGGTAAATAACCGCGTAATCAGGTTGTACTTCGGTGGTATCGTAGTTTTGCTTGGCACCGCATCTTATCCATTGACGGACGTATTCAATTTCTACCTTGTTTAATGTTTGTCCCGCAGTATCCAACATTAAATTTCCTTCAGTGCTATCCAAAGCAAGGTCAGTATCAAATTGGGCTCCGGCTACTTTTTTAAGCAGAAAACTATTATTGGCAGTTTGTGGTTTAATCAGTTGATCGAACTTGGCAACTGATGATGGAAACAGGGCCGAAGGCACTTTGAAGATTTGCTGATAAACCTGGTTAGGGTCGCCATCAAACTTTAAGTTATCACCGTTTGAAGTAGCACTGTGGCAGGAACTATTCTGGCACTTGGTATTCAAGGTACTATAAACACGCTGATAGGGTGTTTGTGCTCCTGCTACAAAAAATAAAATACTGAACAGAGCACTAAAGGATAACTTAGTCATTGCAGGCTTATTTTAAGGGACACCGAAAGTACCTAAAAAAGCCTTGCTGGCAGTGGGATTGACGCTTTTTAACTAAACCTGCTTCAACTGTTTTTCAACCGGGTTATAAACACCTAAATACTGGCTTCCAGCTTCTTTACCGCAGCAGCCTCTTCGGCAAAGGGATCCTGGATACCGTAAATGATTTTGGTTATCAGCATTTCGTCCATCAGGGCAATCAGGTTTTTATACCGGGCCTTTGGCAATAGTTTTACTATACAAATAAGGTTACGTGGCTTTCCGGAATGGTCCAATCCACATTCACTTTTTACCCTGTTTGCCTTGTCCATTATCGAATGCCTGATGCCTGTTGATGCATCGAACGAACTGGCTTTAAGCGTATTTAAATCCGTGCCTTCGTAAGTGTACACCCTATCGGCACTATCCACCAGGATATTTAAAACGCAGCAATCTGGTACTGGCGTTTCGATAGTTGGATCGGATATAGGTTTTACCCACTCCATTGCCTTTGGCCGACTTAGTGAAGTTGTAAGCATAAAGAAGGTGATCAGCAAAAAGGCAAGGTCAACCATGGGAGTAAGGTCCACCCTTAAATTGCCCTTTTTGCTACGTATTTTGCTGTGCTTTTTAGGTTTTGCGCTGTCGTTGTTGCTTAGTTCTGCCATGTTAAACAATTTAGGATTGTGAAATTCAAATTGCGGATTTACTTCTAAGATGCCAGGCTGTTCCAATTCCATAAGGAAATTTTACGGCACCATTATGTTATGACGCAAGTGTGACAATTGCCCCTTCATTCCGGATTCTACATTCTGCGCTCCGAATTAATTTCCGCCCTATTATTCGCACTATCCACAGCCATCCGTTCAGTATTGCAGTAGGTAAGTTGGGCTAACAAAAACAGCTTTGCCATATTGTTTTTGCAACTTAATACGTTACTTATAAAATCTAATCAATGACCTTACTCCAGATTGTAGATAGTTCGGCCGTAGCCAAAACAGTTACCAATACTCAACAAACGATGAGCCTTCTAGACCTGATGATGAAGGGTGGTTGGGTAATGGTGCCGCTGGGTATTTTATCGGTTATTACCGTGTACCTGATGATTGATAAGTACATTACCATCAGCAGGGCTTCTAAAGTTGACCCGGGGTTTATGGCTAACATAAAGCACATGCTGCTGGATGGAAAGACCGATGCAGCGTTGAGTTTATGCCGTAATTCCAACACCCCCATTGCGCGATTGCTTGAAAAAGGAATTAAAAGACTTGGAAAGCCCATTAAGGAAATTGAAAGCGCTGTTGAAAATACCGGTAAGCTGGAGATATATAAGCTGGAGAAGAATTTATCGTACCTGGGTATTATTGCCGGTATAGCACCCATGTTTGGTTTTGTGGGAACCATCAGCGGGGTAATTAAAATTTTCTACAATATCTCTTTGGCCGATAATATCAGCATCAGCTTAATAGCGGGTGGTTTGTATGAAAAGATGATAACCTCAGCAACCGGCCTGGTAGTAGGTATTATCGCTCACATTGGATTTCACTACCTCAATTCAATGATAGACCGTGTAAGCTTTCAGTTGGAGAGCACAACAGTAGAATTTATAGATTTGATACAGGAACCTACTAATACCAAGCAGTAAACAACAGTCAACGAACAACGATTATGCAATTAAGACGAAAATCAAGAATGAGTTCGGAGGTGAGCACATCATCTTTAAACGACATCATGTTCTTTCTGATGCTGTTCTTCCTTATCATGTCAACCATGGTGGCTCCTTCTATTATTAAAGTGAATTTACCAAAGTCGGAAGCGGGTAAGGCGGTAAGCAAAAAGAACATTACCCTGGCTATTGATAGCAATGCCATCTGTTACCTCAACAACAAAAAAGTGGAGTTTGACCAGATAGGGGCCCAGCTTGGAACTTTTGCCAGCAAGGATACCTCTCAGCAACCAACGGTGGTTATTGAAGCCAGTCGTAACTTACAGTTTCAAAAGATAGTTGACTTAATGGGAGTGGTTTCTAAAAACAAGTTTAAAATGGCTTTTGGTACTACTAATAAATAAATGCAGATAGAACGCCCGCCCGACTGAATGACTTCAGTCATTCGGGCAGGCTGATTAATTATGATTTTTATGATGAGTTATGATATGAAATAGACGGTAGAAAAGTATTCTGCATCGATCATAATTTAATCATAATGATCATAACCGATCAGCGTTCTATTGCATTAGTTTTAAATTTCTGAGGATTTATGTTTGCATCGCAGTTTGAAAATGAGGAGAAGAACTTTGAGAACAAGAAGACGGCTGCTTCGGTAGCCGGAACTCTTGCTGTTCATGCCGTCATTTTGCTGTTGCTTATCTTCAGCATTCTTCACACACCTATTCCGCCATTTGAAGATAATGCCGGTGGTATGACGGTTAATTATGGTACTGATGAAACCGGTTCGGGCGATATACAGCCATTTACTTATAATCTAGGCCCCACACCAACAAGCAGTAAAGCCGCTGCAGCCAGTCAACCCGAAGCAAATACATCGGAAGATGCCATTACCGAGGAACACAGCGATGTGGTAATACCAAAAACTGAGGATAAGCCAAAACCAAAGGTGGAGAAAAAGGCGCTCTATAAGCCAAATCCTAAACCGGTAAAAAGTAATAGCACCAGCACGGCCGTAAATAATGCACCTGAGGCACCGGTTCAGCCAAAACCTAATCCTAATGCGATGTTTGCAAAGGGAGCCTATGGTAAGCCTAATAATAGTAAAGGAGATGGCACAGGCGGCCCACAAGGCGACCAGGGCAAACCGGATGGTGATCCGAATTCAAGAAATTACCAGGGTGATGGCGGAAATGGAAATGGCCCCGGCCGTGGTGATTTAAGTGGTGGCTTTGGATTGAAGGGAAGAAAAATAATGTACTCTCCTAAACCCGAAAAGTGTAGTAGCACGGGTAAAGTGGTTATTGCCGTTAAAGTGGATAAGAGCGGTAAGGTTATTGAAGCTACCTTTAGAAGATTTGAATCAACCGTGTTTGACGAGTGCAATAAAACCAACGCCCTTAACGCTGCCCGTAAAGCCACCTTTAACCCCGATCCTAACGCGCCTGATGTGCAGGTAGGAACGAAGACTTACATTTTTAAGGTAGAATAGTGAATATTTGCATTCACAATTCAGAAGATTGAAACCTGAAACTTCCGCTTACAAAAAGACCCTGAAATATTTATTGGAGCAATTACCCATGTTTCAACGGGTAGGTGCTGCTGCCTATCGGAGCGATTTGGAAAACATTATTGCCCTCTGCAATATACTTGGCAATCCACAAAAGCAACTCAAATTAATTCACGTGGCAGGTACAAATGGTAAGGGCTCTGTAACGCACATTATCGCCTCCATTTTGCAGCAACAGGGTTATAAAGTGGGTGTTTTTGTTTCTCCGCATTATAAAGATTACCGGGAGCGGATCAAGATAAACGGCAAACTGATAAGCAAGAAGTTTGTGACCGCATTTGTGCAGAAAAACATCAGGAAGTTTAAAAAGATAAATGCTTCCTTTTTTGAAATAAGCACTGCTATGGCGTTCGAATATTTTAAACACGAAAAAGTAGATTTTGCCGTAATAGAGACCGGTATGGGAGGAAGGCTGGACTCCACCAACATTATAACGCCCCTGTTATCTGTAATCACCAATATTAGTTACGATCACCAGCAATTTTTAGGTAATACCCTTCCACTAATTGCAGGTGAAAAGGCAGGTATCATTAAACCAGGTGTACCGGCGGTAATTGGCGAAACGCAGAAAGAAACTAAGCCTGTATTTGAGCAAAAGGCAAAAGAAAGCGGTTCAGCAATTTACTTTGCCGACAAGACGCCAATAAAAGTGCCGGCGAAGACTGATTTAAAAGGAGATTATCAGCAAAAGAATATAAGAACCGCTTTGGCCACTATTGAGGTTTTGAAAAAACAGGCAATTAAAATTGGGCATAAAGCTATTGAGCGTGGTTTGAAACATGTAGTGCGCAATACAGGCTTAATGGGCCGCTGGATGGTAATAGACAAGATGCCGCTCACCGTTTTTGACAGCGCCCATAACGAAGGCGGGTTACGTCAATTGAAAAGCGAAATAGAAAAGACCAAATTTAAACAACTGCATTTTGTATACGGCACAGTAGGAGATAAGGATATTTCTAAGAACCTAGCCTTGCTGCCTAAAAACGCTATTTACTACTTTTGCAAAGCAGATATACCAAGGGGAATGGATGCCGAAGAGTTGAAGTTAAAAGCTGCTACATTTAAACTAAAGGGGGAAGTTTATACTTCAGTAAAAAAGGCATTTAAAGCGGCGAAGTCTGCATCAGGAGAGAAGGATATGGTGCTGGTAGCCGGAAGTGTTTTTATAGTGGCAGAAGTTATTTAAAACTTGTCTTCAGTAACCCTTGCAGTAGATTTCACTTCGTTGCTCTCCACGCTTTTTGTTTCAGTTACCTCAATTGGTTTAGCGCCCCATTTAACTTTCATCCATACTCTTTCGTGTAACCAGAATAAGCCCACCTTGGTTATTACCTCGGTTGCAGCGATAGAAAAAGCCGTTTGCGTAGCTGTTGGCGAGGCATGATTAACAAACAAAGCAATCCAAAAAGTGTCAATAGAACCCACTATACGCCAGCTAACTCCCTTTATTAGACTTCTGTAATGCTTATCCCTGGTTATAAGGTTTCCTGATTCAACAACCTGTTCAGTGCCAAAACTCAAGCGCATCCAAACACGTTCGTGTAGGTAAAAAAGAAAGATTTTGGTAAATAGTTCAACTCCTCCAATCTTAACAGCGGTAAATATCTTGCCGGTAAAAATAAAGGAGAGGAATATGGTATCCATGGTTCCCACAGCCCGCCAACTGGCGCCCTTCACTAAACTGCGGAAATGGTTCTCTTTCATAAAACACTATAACTCTATCTATTTGATAGACAATGTAAAGTTAAGATTAGATTTGGAATAGGGAAGGCCCGAAGCAATTTGTAGAGTAAGGAATACATAATGTATTATTATAACTACATTTCACATGATTCCTTTTGCCTCGGGAAATCCGGCTCCCATTCCTAAAACGATAGACCAAAAAGTGAAAAGTCAATCAGGCACAATTATTTCTTATATTAGCTTAAAATAATAGTGTCAACCTTGAAGACACGGGTACTCGGCCTTCTATTTTTATTTAGTTATTTAACCTCTTTTGCCCAGCAATATCAACCTATTTGCCGGCGATGGGATTACCGTTATGGAGGTAACCTGCTTGAAAATATAAAGACATTATTAAATACCAGCGACGGTGGTTATTTGCTGGGTGGTACAACTGGTTCTGATAGTTCCGGGGATGTGTCTGAACATATAATTGGGAACAACGACTTTTGGATAGTTAAAACAGACGCAAATGGAGTTAAACAATGGGACAAAAGGTATGGAGGAGCTGTTCAGGAAATGTTAAGCAATGCCCAGCAAACTGCCGACGGTGGCTATATTATTGCAGGAATTACCAATTCAGATAGTTCAATAGATGTATCCGAGAGAGGAACAGGTGGTTTTGATTATTGGATGATAAAAGTTGATGCTTTAGGACATAAGCAATGGGATAAAAGGTTTGGAGGGTATGGGAACGATTACCTTAGCTGGGTAGAACAAACTTCTGACAAAGGCTATATCCTTGTGGGGAGAACTTTATCAGGAATAGGAGGAGATGTAAGCCAGGCAACACGGGATACAAGTAACAACAGTAATTTGCAGGGCGATTGTTGGGTGGTAAAAACAGATTCGCTTGGACACAAGCTGTGGGACAAGCGCTTTGGTGGCAAATTATTTGAGAACCCCTCTTGTATCATACAAACCAATGACGGGGGATATTTATTGGGCGCCAGAACCTTTTCTGGCATTGGGTTGGATATTAGCCAGCCATCACGCGATAATGTTGCTTTTGCGGGTGACTTTTGGATTTTGAAAATGGATGCCTCCGGAATTAAGCAGTGGGACAAGAGGTATGGTGGTCAGTGGGAAGATGCTTTATACTCGCTTAAACAACTAAAAGATCATGGATTTATTTTAGCTGGCACCACCCAATCACCGGTAAGTGGTGAGGTTACACAAGCGCCGCATGGGCTGAATGATTACTGGGCAGTAAGGATTGATTCGGTTGGTAACAAATTATGGGATAAGCGATACGGTGGAAATGCAAACCAGGATGACTTCGGCTATGTTAAAGTAACCTTAGATGGGGGCTTTTTATTTAGTGGAACTGCTTATGGCAATGCATCACTGGATAAAAGCGAAAATAATTTGGGGAATGAACAAAGTTGGATAATTAAAACAGATTCCCTGGGTAACAGGACCTGGGACAAGACGATCTTTACCAGGGCGCTTGGCGATGATGAAAATGGTTATGCCGTGGAAAGTGCAGACGGATGTTACGTGGTGGCTAACAGTACCTCTGCAGATACGGGTGGCTATAAAACCCAATCTAAAAGAGGTTTAGACGATTTTTGGTTTGTTAAACTTTGCGATACCACGCATTTTTTTTCATCATTTTTTGCCTCAACTGCTTTGTGCGATTCCGGTTGTATAACCTTTCAAAACACATCGAGAAATGCTATTCATTATCAATGGCTTTTTCCTGGTAGCAGCCGGTCATCTGATACCGCGGCTAATCCGACGCCGGTTTGTTATAATGTACCCGGTTCCTATTCTGCTATTCTTATTGCATATGGTAGTAGCGGGACTGATACATTTATCACGCAACTTCAGGTGTATCGCAGTCCACAGTTAACGATTACAGCAAACGATACAACCCTTTGTCCGGGACAAACTGCTACGCTGTGTGCTCAAACCGGGTATATTAGTTATCACTGGAATACTAATAATAGTACAGGCGCTTGCGCCTCAACATCTTTGGCGGGTAATTATTGGGTAACTGCAACCGACAATAACGGCTGCACAGCAGTTTCGAATCATGTTCACGTTTCAAGCCTTCTTAATCCTGTAGTGCATATATTTGCCACGCCCGACACTATGTGCCCTCACGATACTGCTGTTATTTGCGCTACTCAGGGCTTTGTCTCCTATGATTGGCTGGGAAGGAACGCCCATACGCCGTGTATTACCGTAACGGCTGCTGGAAATTATGACCTTATAGCTACGGATAGTAATGGTTGCAGCGCTAAGTCGGGACCCATTGCCTTGGTAATGCGCCAGGCGCCGGCTGCGGTTGTTACAGGGGCCACCTCAATATGCGGAGGCGACACAGTGCAGATATGCGTTCAGCCCAACTTTTTAAGCTATCTATGGAGTAATGGAGACACACTGCCTTGCTTCAATACTTCTCAACCAGGAAATTACCATGTTACAACCTTAGATCAATTTGGCTGCACAGCTATATCGAATCAAATAACACTTGGTTCCTACCCCATGCCAATACCACCGGTTATTAGCGCAAATCCGCCTGTTGTCTGTTCAAATGGATTAACATCAATTTGTGCAGCTGCCGGTTTTACAACCTATACCTGGGACTCTGCGGGTATAGGAAGCGGCCAATGTGTTGCTGTAAGCCGACCCGGTACTTATGATGTAACAGTTACGGATAGTCATGGGTGTTCTGCCGTATCAAACCAAATTACCGTGGGTACAGCTACCGCACCCACAGTTGCAATAACGGCTACAAAATTGACATTTTGCCCGGGCGACAGTACAACTCTTTGTTCGCCGGCCGGCTTTATGACTTACCATTGGAGTAATGGAAACTCAACAAATTGTTTTACAACTTTAAATGGAGGTAATTACAGGTTGACCGTAAATGATTTTAACGGGTGCTCTGCGGTATCAAATAGTATCGTTGTGGTTGTTAGGCCGGCACCGATTGCAAGTGTTTTAGGTGGAACCTCGTCTTTATGTGGAACAGATACGATAACAATATGTGCCGGAGCAGGTTTTAGCAGTTATCACTGGAGTAGAGGAGAAACAACCCCATGTTTAACTACCTGGCAGGCAGGTAACTATTTTGTAACAACCACTGATAGTTTTGGCTGCACCGCAACTTCTAATAACGTGGCCTTAAGTGCTTACCCTTTGCCTAATGTTGTTATAGCAGCAAATCCTCCGGTAATTTGTAGTAATGGCTCCACGGCTATTTGTGCTACTTCAGGCTTTGCATCTTATGTTTGGGATACTACAAGCATTGGCAATAGTGCTTGTGTGGCAGTTACCAGGCCCGGAACTTATTATGTAAGAGTTACAGACAGTCACGGTTGTACTGCAATATCCAACCAACTTCCCCTGGTGGCTGCAACAGCTCCTACCGTAGCCATAACGGCCAGCCATCCTGCCCTATGTCCCGGCGATACGGTTACTATTTGCGCCCCGTCAAACTTTATGCTTTATCATTGGAGTACCGGTAGCTCGGGGCCTTGTATTTCAACCTTAAGTGTTGGCACCTACCGGATAACGGTTAACGATTTCAACGGTTGTTCTGCCGTATCAAATATGATCACGCTAAATGCTCATGGTAATCCTACAGTCACCATTTCGGCTACACAAACTTCAATCTGCAGTAATGATACGGTGGTTATTTGTCCGGGTGCAAATTTTGCCGCTTACCACTGGAGCACCGGCGATAGTACTTTTTGCATTAACACTTCTCAAACCGGCACTTATATTGTAACCGTTACAGATGCGTTTAGCTGCACTGCAAGTTCCAATCCTGTTGTTATTTCTGCAAACCAGGCACCTACCTGCACTATTACAACCACCAGCCAAATTGTTTGTGGTGGCGACTCGGCCCACCTGTGTATTACTTCTGCTTTTTTAACGTACCATTGGAGTACTGGTAGTAGTAATCGCTGTATTTATGTAAGCCAGCCCGGTACTTACCGTGCAACGGTTACCGGCAGTAATGGTTGCAGCGCTGTTTCAAACAGTATTGTCATTACATCGGGGAGTACATGGGGTTCGGTTGCCATAACGGCTAATCCTTCGGCAATATGTAATAACGATACCGCTTTTATTTGTGCGCCAACTGGTTTTGCCCATTATCATTGGAGCCAGGGTGATACTTTGAGTTGTATCAATACTGTTCAGGCCGGCAATTATTCGGTTTCGGTAACCGATGTTAATGGTTGTTCCGCAGTTTCCAATCCCATAGCCATTGTTGTTCATGCTCCTCCATCGGTTATAGTAACAGTTCAACCCAATACAATTTGTGCTTACGATACAGCCACTATTTGCGCTACCGCCGGACTTGCAAATTACCATTGGAACACAAGTGCAACAGGCAATTGTTTCACTACTTCTATTGCCGGTAATTATTTCGTTACTGTTACAGATACCAGTGGGTGCACTGCAACTTCAAACCCGGTAAGTCTTACCACTTTGCCGGCACCTTTATGCACTATAAATACAAATACAACTACTATATGCTCGTTGGACAGTGCACTTATTTGCGCTTCATCTTCTTTTGCGCATTACCAATGGAATACAGGAGGAAATAATCAATGTATAAGCACCACACATACAGGTAGTTTTTATGTAATCGTTACCGATAATAATGGTTGTACCGCAGTGTCAAACAACATAGTTATTACCGCTGCGTCGGCTACAACTTGTGCAATAACTACGGGTACCCCAAATATTTGTGTACATGATACCGCCATTATTTGCGCTACCCCCGGTTTTTTAATTTACCAGTGGAATACCGGCAATGGTGGTACCTGTATTTCGGCAACAAGCGCTGGCAATTATTACGTTACAGCAACCGATAGTATCGGCTGCATAGCTATTTCCAACCAGTTAAGTATTGCTGATTTTGCAACACCCTCGGCCACGGCTAGTGTAAATCCGGGTGTTATTTGTGCTAATGATACTGCGCTGCTATGTGCTACAACCGGCTTTAACCGTTATCAATGGAATGTGGGCGACACTGCTGTTTGTATCAAAAAATCGCAAGGAGGTAATTATTATGTAACCGTTACCGATAACAACGGTTGCACTGCCGAATCAAATCATGTTTCTTTAACGGTATTCCCTAATCCGCCGGTGGCTATAAGTGTAAATGGCGACACCCTGGTTGCCTATAATGCGGTTACTTACCAATGGTACTTAAACGGTGTGGCAATAAATGGTGCAACTTCGCGTATTTATGTTACTCACCTGCAGGGTCTTTACTCGGTTGCTGTAACAGATAGTAACGGCTGCCATGAAACTTCCAGCCCCGTCGTGTTTTCAGGAATTGACGATTTACAAAGTGCCAAATTTGAAGTCTACCCTAATCCCTCATTTGATGCCTGGCAACTAGTGATTGATCCTCAAATTATTGGAAAAACAGTCGAGGTCTTTGATATGGAAGGGCGACTTGTATATCGCGCAGAAATTACCAATCAGCATTCCCAAATTAAATTTGCTGCCGAACGGGGTGTTTATCTACTCAGAATCAGCCAGGTAGGCCCTGCTTTGCTGAAATTGGTTAAACTATAAATTTTATTCGTTAATGACATTCGCTTCATTACTGAAATTAATAATGCTATATAATTTAGTATTTGCTAAATTTATTGGTAATATTGATTGATGTATCTCAATTGCCATAGTGTTTATAGTTTGAATTACGGTGTAATAAAGATTGAGGCCATGTTACAAAATGCCGAAAGCCTGGGTGTAAGGCGCATGGCTTTAACCGATATAAATAACACCTCCGGTTGCCTTGATTTTATACGCCTTGCCCGAAACCATGGCATTAAACCTGTGATAGGAATAGATTTTAGGCAGAACACCGAACAACTGTATACTGGCCTTGCTAAAAACAATGAAGGCTTTAAGGAACTGAACGGGTTTCTATCGCACTATCGCACACAGCATAAGGAAATTCCTGTACAGGCACCTTCTCTTCCAAACTGCTTTATCATTTATCCCTGGAAAAAGGATATTTCAATTCCATTAAAGGAAAATGAATATCTCGGTTTACGGCCCGCAGATATTGCAGCGTTTAGACTGTATGGCAAAAAACATTTACAAAGTAAACTGGTGGTACTTGCACCAGCTACCTTCAAAAACAAAACAGACTTTAATACGCACCGTTTGTTGCGGGCAATTTACCACAATACCTTATTGAGCAAACTGCCGGTAACTGAGCAGGGTAATGAAACCGATAAAATGCTGCCGCTTACAGAACTGATGGATCTATATGCAGAATTTCCGGAAGCTATTCGCAATACCGATGAAATACTTAAGGAATGCCGTGTTGATTTTGAATTTGGAAAAAGTAAGAACAAACAGTTTTTTAACGCCACAAAGGAAGAAGACATTGCAATGCTTGAAAAGCTGGCTACCGAAGGCTTGCATTATCGCTACAAAAATCCTGACACGGTTATTATCCAACGGTTTAAAACCGAAATGGAAACAATCAATACACTTGGCTTTACTGCTTACTTTTTGATCAATTGGGATATTGTGCGATATGCGCAGGAGCGTAATTTTTTTTATATAGGCCGTGGAAGCGGGGCCAATAGCTTAATTGCCTATTGTCTTCGCATTACCGATGTTGACCCGGTAGAACTGGACCTTTACTTTGAACGCTTCATTAATTCATCGCGAAGAAACCCACCTGATTTTGACATTGATTTTTCTCACACCGACCGCGACGCTATCCGACAGTATATTTTTGATAAATATCCCGGCCATGCAGCGCTGGTGGGCAGTTATAACACCTTTGTAAATAAATCATGTATCCGCGAAATTGGTAAGGT
>JAQBNQ010000567.1 GCA_028288545.1 Bacteroidota bacterium | reverse complement strand
AATATCCAGTGTGCACAAAGGCAATGGTGATTTTAGAATTCTGGCTACTCCTGCAACTTTTGGTGGCTATCAAATTAAAAGCAGCGGATGGTACAATGGATATTTATTTGCCAGCGTTGACACCCTGGGCATTTTTGTATTAAAGCCAGGGCAAACTACATGGGCACCTTTTAACGAAGGACTATACCCGTACACATTTTCGGACTTTTATTTTGACGACTCCCTGATATATGGACGCATTGATGCTTTGAAGTGGCTTTGGAGCCGCAGTGTGCTTGATTTAACGCCGGTTGTAACCTTAGAAAATCCTGAGCAAAATACTCCTGAGGTATTCGTTAATGTTTATCCTAACCCCGCCCATAACTCAATAACTGTTGTAAAATCTGTAGACGGAAATTCTACGTTTCGCTTGTTCGATGCAGTGGGCAATAAGTATTTGGAAAAGCAGGGGCATGAAGCGATAATAACCCTTGACGTATCGGGCTTAAGCGCGGGTTTATATTTTGTGGAGATATCCTCTGATAAATTTAAGATTACCAAGAAGGTAGTGATAGCACGATGAGAGCGAGATATGATTAATTTGCCTTTTGCGCTCTTCTACAATTCAGGACTAATCATAATCATAATTGATCATAAGAATCATAATAAATCAGCGTTCCATTTTATGTTGAGTATGAACTTACTCAACAAATAGGACCAATCCCTTTAAATACAATCCTTCCGGATTGTAAATGCTAACCGGGTGATCGGCAGGTTGGGTAAGGTGGTGAAGGACTTTGATGTTTCGGCCAGATTCTATAGCGGCGGCAGTAACTGCACCGAGGAACATTTCCTGGTCAACTACCTGCGAGCAGGAGAAAGTGAAAACGATTCCACCCTTTTTAATTTTTTTAAAGGCTGCGTGGTTAAGCCGTGTATAGGCCTTAATAGCCGCATGACGCGCAGATTGTCCTTTTGCAAAAGCAGGAGGATCTAACACAATTACATCGTAACCTTCCTCGCTGGTTTTAAAGAAATCAAATACATCCGAAACAAAAGATTGATGTTGACCTTTGTTACCCGTGTTTAGTTTTACATTCTCATCTGTCCACTCTACTGCTTTAGCGGAACTATCTACCGAGTGAACTAAACTAGCTCCGGCTGCCAAAGCGTAAACGGAAAAACCGCCGGAATAGCAAAATGTATTGAGCACTTTTTTGTTGGCTGCATAACGGGAGAGGAGCAAGCGGTTATCGCGCTGGTCAATAAAGAAACCGGTTTTTTGCCCTTGCTCAAAATCAACGGCAAATTTGTGATCGTTTTCGAGAATCGTGTTTTGAGAAGCAGTTCCGAACAAATAGCCATCATTTCCTTTCGGGTTTACGGCCTGCTTTGTGGTTTTGCCTGTTTCCTCATCTATGGTTTCTAAACTCTCCGGTTTATGATGCAGGGTGGTGCTGCTTTTGTCATATACCGCAAGGAGGTTCTTTCCATATACTTCTTTCAATGCGGCGACAAAATTTTCTTTCTCGCGGTGCATTCCTTTGCTGTGCGCTTGCAATACGGCAGTGCCATTGTACCAATCAACAATCAAGCCTGGCATTCCGTCGCCCTCGGCATTCACCAATCTATAAGCATTAGTATTTTGGCTATCTGCCAATCCTGCTGCAAGACGAAGCGCATAAGCGCTTTTTATTTTTTTTGTCCAGAGTGCGTTCAGGTCAGTTACTTTCTCAAACGAAAATATTCTGGCAGAAACGCTTCCTGTTCCGAAGTGGCCGGTCCCTAAGTATTCACCTCCATCGGAGTACACTTCTACTATGTCACCCTGGTAGGGATTACCTTCGCGGTTTTTAACGGCTCCTGAAAATATCCAGGGATGAAATCGTTTTGCAGCGTGTGTTTTATTGTTGTGAAGGATGAGCGCGGGATATTTAGACATGGGTGCAAGTTAATACAATAGAAATACAGATAGAACGCGGATTTGCATTATGAAGATGAAATACAGATAGAACGCTGATTTTCATTATTGTCATTATTAAGATGATAGTGCAATGCAATGGAACGCCGCCTTAACGGCATGGGCAGGCTGATTTTATTATGGTCTTAATGGTCTTATTATAATTAATGCAGAGAGAAAAATTGCGAAATACATTCGAAGTAAGAGCCGCTTTAGGACAGGTTATCGTTTTTATTACGCGTTCAATTGGGTGGATGAAAATGTCCTGAATTAGTTTCTACTTTTTAGCGCATTCGGGTTAGTAGAATTCGATGGAACTATTTGGTTTTCAATGTTTAATTAGACTTTATTTGTTCCAAATAGAAGGCGAAAAAGTGCCTAAAGTAGAAACTCTTTATTTTAAATCGTGCTGAGCACCGGAGGCAAAGAAAAGAATGATTTTACCAATCTTTCTTACCCAACCAAAAGTCGAGTCTGTAATAAAACAGGGGTAAGAAACCTAACTGGTAAACCTTGTGAGCAGGATCGCTTGCATTGATGTATTGAATACGCAGGATATTTTTCTGACCGGTTACGTTTACGAGGTCAATACCCACCTCGTGTGTAAATCGTTTGGTGTTGCAGCGGTAATTCAATTTTGCATCGAAACGGAAGTATGGTTGAAACTGTCCCTTATCACGAAGTGAATTGATAACAACAGGGTCTTCGTGTAATTTTGAAAGGGTGGTATCAAATGGCGTGTAGCGCAAACCACCGGCAAAAGAAACTTTACCTCCCACACCAATCG
>JAQBNQ010000553.1 GCA_028288545.1 Bacteroidota bacterium | reverse complement strand
GGCCTTTTTACTTACGAATCACTCAAAATTATTACGCGGCAACATCCAGGTATCGATTTTTATTTTTTATTCGACCGGCAGTACGATCCTCAGTTTATTTTTGGAGAGAACGTTCACCCGGTGATTTTATTTCCACAAGCCCGTCACCCGTTTTTATGGTATTGGTGGTTCGAAATTTCAGTAGCCCGTTGGCTCAACAAAAATAAACCCGATCTTTTTCTATCGACAGACGCGTATGGCTGTTTAAGTACTACGGTGCCACAGGTAATTGTAATTCACGACCTGGCACATGAGCATTTTACCGACCATGTTTACGGATTGGCCATGAGATACTACCGGTATTTTATGCCACGCTTTGCGCAAAAGGCAAAATATATCGCCACAGTTTCAGCGTTTTCTAAAATGGATATAGTTCAACGCTATCATATTCCGGCGGAAAGAATCGCTGTTGTTTACAATGGGGCCAAGGATATTTACCGCCCGGTAGCCAACGATGTAAAGTTAAAAGTGATGAGTAAATTTAGTGGGGGAAAAGATTATTTCGTTTATGTAGGTTCAATCCACCCGCGCAAGAATGTGAAAAATCTTTTACTGGCATTCGACCGGTTTAAGGATGAAACGGATTCGGATTTGAAACTGCTGATTGTTGGTCGAAAGGCCTGGGATTTTGAAGACGTGGATAGCGCCCATGCGCAAATGAAGTTTAAGCAAGAAGTAAAATTTATGGGCCACTTGCCACCGGAAGAACTTGCTGAAATTGTTGCCTCCGCTTATGCCATGGTGTATGTTTCTTTATTCGAAGGGTTTGGGATTCCTATTATTGAGGCCATGAGTTGCCAGGTGCCGGTAATTACCTCTAACACTACTTCTATGCCTGAAGCCGCTGGCGACGCCGCTTTATTGGTTGACCCATCCTCCGTACGAGAAATTGCAGCAGCTATGACACAAATCACAGGCAACGAAAAATTGAGAAGTGAGCTGGTTGAAAAAGGGAAGACTCAAATAGAAAAATTCAGTTGGCAATTAACCGCGCAAAAGCTTTGGGCTTTGTGTGAAAGAGCCATGGCAGATTGAGAACCTGTGCCGGCAATGTATTTGCAATTTTGTAAATTACACTATGCAAAAGTCCAAATCAGAAATTGTTGGCGAAATGAAAAACAGCTTTGATCTGCTTTGCCAGGTTGGAGAAGCTGTGCCTGATAATGCATTCAATATTTCAAAAGAAAATAAATGGACTACTGCCGAAAATCTTGAGCACCTGGCGCGGGCCACTAAAATGACTACCATGGCCTTTACGTTGCCTAAGTTTTTACATGTGCTGCTTTATGGAAAGCCGGGCCGCACCTCTCATGGTTATTCAAAGCTGGTGGATAATTATGAAAAGAAGCTGGAAGCCGGAGCTCATGCTACCGGTGTATATGTGCCCAAAAAAACGGATTATACAAAACCCGAATTGCTTGATAAACTAAAAGCAAACGGTAATAAACTAACTAACGCCCTGTCCGCGAATTGGAGCGATGAGCAATTGGATCATTACCAGGTTTCGCATCCTATTTTAGGTTTACTTACGGTGCGCGAACTCGCCTACTTTACCATCTATCACAACGGGCATCATTTAGAGACTATAAGGAAGTATTATCTGTAATGGACTTTGTTATTTGCGCTAGGGTGTATTCTGGTATTCGGTGATTACGGCTACGGAATTCGATTATACGGTTTGGTATCTTTGTCTTCTAATTAGGAATGTGGGTAAAAAGGGCTTGTCCCTTTCTAATGTGACTACCCCTGTTTTTTTGTAATATGTATTTTGTATGTAGTTGATTATCAAATAATTATGAAATTTTTTCCCGTATTTTTCCCGGTATTAAACTTTAAAAAGTGACTACCCCTAAAGTGACTACCCCCAGATAGGTTACTACAGCTTTATATCTCTCATAAAATCTACCGTTACCTGTATGTCGTCGTAAAGAATCCGGTCTTTGCTGTAAAATGGAACGATCTTCCTATAAGCAACTTTAATTTTTTCTATCAGGGGTGAGCTCTTTAATGGCTTGCGAAAGTCGAGCGCCTGCATGGCTGTCATAAATTCAATAGCCAGTACTTTTTCAATGTTGTAAACTATTTTGTAAGTCTTTACTGCCGCATTGGCTCCCATACTTACGTGGTCTTCCTGTCCGTCGGAGGAAGTGATGGTATCTACACTGGCCGGTGTAGCCAATTGCTTGTTCATAGAAACAATAGCTGCGGCTGTATATTGAGGGATCATCAGTCCCGAATTTAAACCACTGTCTTCCACCAAAAATTTAGGTAGTCCCCGTTTGCCCGATATAAGTTGAAATGTTCTTCGTTCAGAAATACTTGCCAGTTCGCTCATGGCTATGCCTAAATAATCAAGCCCAATAGCCAAAGGTTCTCCATGAAAATTTCCTCCGCTAAGTATCAGGTTCTCTTTCTCAAAGATCAAAGGGTTATCGGTAACAGCATTTATTTCCTTTTCAAACACCTCGTGTACCTGTGATATGGCAAACTTAACCGCTCCATGCACCTGTGGCACACAACGAAAGGAATAAGGATCCTGCACATTATTCTTTGGCTCTTTGGCAATTTGGCTGCCTTTTAAAAACTGCAACACGTTAGCTGCGCTTTCTATTTGCCCTGTATGGTTACGAACCTTTTGTATTGCCGGGTGAAAGGGAGCCAATTCTCCATAAAAGGCATCTACAGAAATTGCTGCAGTAAGGTCCGCCAGTTTTGCAACACGCTCGGCTTCAATTATAGAATAACAGCCCCAGGCACTCATAAACTGTGTTCCGTTTAAAAGGGCTAAACCTTCCTTTGCTTTTAATTTTATCGGTATAAGTCCTGCATCTTTTAAGGCGGCGGCAGCTTTCTTTTTTTTGCCGTTTACCCTAACGCTACCCATGCCTATTAATGGTAATGTTAAATGCGCCAGCGGTGCAAGGTCACCGGAAGCACCCAATGAGCCAACTTCCCATACTATAGGGTAAATGCCTTTGTTGTAAAGAGCTACCAACTGCTGTACTGTTTCAAGCGAAACGCCCGAGTAACCAAGCGAAAGCCCTTTTATTTTCAGCAACATCATCAGCTTCACAACTTCTTCTTTCACTTCATCGCCCATGCCACAGGCGTGGCTCATTACCAGGTTTTCCTGTAATTGTTCAAGCTGGTCTGCCGGTATCTCTACATCGCATAAGGCTCCAAACCCCGTATTAATACCGTAATAACGGGTGCCGGGTTCGGCTATCTTCTTTTCTAAAAATTTTCTATTCGATTTTATCTTCTGCTTTGCACTGGGGCTAAGTTCAATTTGCAGATTTGCTTTAAGGAAGCTACGCAGGTCATCAAGCGTAATGTTATTGGCGATGGTAAGTTTACTGCTCATGTTTTATGTGCTTTTGCCACATGGCAACACGAAGCAAAATAAAAACTATAAACGGTAAAACAAGAAACTAGTCGGTTTAACCGAAGGCAGTGTCAGCCTGAGCGTAGCCGGCAATGTCACAGCCTGAGCGTAGCCGGCAATGTCAGCCTGAGCGTAGTCGAAGGCCCTATTCTGAAAGAAAAACCTTCTTCGAAATTCCAGCACCATCTGAATCTTTTACAGAAACGATATAAATACCGGTAGAGCGGCCATTTAAGGTAACCAGGAAATCGGAGGAAGTAACATGGCCGTTGCTCATCAATTTGCCACTAATGTCATACAACTCGTATTGGTAGTCTTTACCTGCAAAGTTGCTGACGTTAATGCGGATGTCTTTATACTCGCTAACTATGTTTACCTGGTCGCTGCTAAGTTCATTGATACCCGTTGCACTTGAAACATAAATCGTAGTATATCCATAGCCAACGCAGCCGAATGTATTGGTGCATTTAAGCGTAACGTTATAGGTGCCGGGTTCGCTATAGGCATAAACCGGGTGGGCTATGCCCGTAATGAAAGTACTATCACCAAAATCCCAGGTAAATTGGTTGCTGTGGGTTGCTACAGCATCAAAATTGATTTGCTGGTTTACGTTGGCATAAATAACAGATGCGTTAATTCCTGCAATGATCTTATGGCCTGCTACTGTAACATCCCTTGTAAATACTGCGCCGTTAAATACAAATTCAACTCTATACGCGCCTTCTGCCAAACCGGCAAAGGTGAGGTTGCCTGTAGCGTTATTAACGTTTTGCAACTGCGTGGTTCCGCTTGAATCATATAAAGTGCATGATGTCCATTTAACGCTGGTATCCTGGGTAACAATTACGGAGCCGTCGTTATTAGCACAACCTGCATCGGTGGTGGTTACAACCGGGGGATAAGTGAAATGTATAAAGAACCGGTTATTGATAAACCCCGGCTGCGTTACATAAATAGCGTACGAAGTGGCTCTTAAGTCGGTAATAGTTCCAAGCAGCCTGTCTTCCAGGTAAATGAAGGTGGCCGGGTCGAAGTTATTGATGGCATAAGCCGAAATAGTATAGGTGCTTGTAAGTACTCTTAAGCCCAAAGGAATAACAACCGTATTGTTAAAATTTCCGTATCCGTTGGAGTAACATGAAACATTATCGCTGGTGTAGGAGTATATCTGCGGCAAGGCCTGAACTGAGTCCATTGTTTTTTGAACATCTTCAGGAAACCTGTACGTGACTATAGCGCCCGGATCAAAATAAATAGCTGTTTGATCGGAAAAATTGGTGGCGCTATCCCTGATTAGGAGATTTAGTTTCCTGGTGTTCGCAGAAGAAAATGCGCTGTAGGCAGCTGCAAAAATCAAAAAGGCGGATAGAACTGTTTTTTTCATAATTCACTAATGCATGGGGGCCAAGGGTTACTAAAACATTCCACTGTCTCTATACCCTAAGACAATAAAAATGCCAATAAGGTTTACTCCCATCTACGGGATTAACATCTCAGCGGTTTTGAAACACCTTTTCCACTTGCGCATTACTATAAAATAACGCTTAGGCTGTTTTAAAATTTGAGACTTCGTTTCTTAGTAAGTGGGCCAGTTATAATTTTCCATATGCTATTAAAGTACCCCCTTAGGCAGTGCTTGTCAAGGCATTACAAATGTCGTGTTGTACGTTACATTTTAATCGAAACCCTTGCTGGAAGCAGACAATAAGGCTTTACACAGAATGAAAACAGGGCTATGAGAGCCCTGTTTTTTGTGGATAAGAAAAGTGAAGTTATTTGTACGCGTTTTATTTCAGCAGCTGAATAATGTCTTGCAAACCAACATCATTCTGCATTTCGCGGGTAATTGTGTTACGCAGTCGGTATTTCCCCGATTGTTGTTCATTTTCCCCAATTTCAACTATGTAGGCTATCTTTTTGTCCTCAACGTATTTAAACTGCTTTTGCTTTTTTACGTTGCCCAAAAATATTTCGGCGGGTATTCCGGCATCGCGCAAGGCCTGCACCTGCTTAAAAGTAAAGTCCTCCATCTTTTCATCGCGCGGTACAAACAAAACCTTTACCCCCTGCGAAATTGTTTCAGGAAACAATTTTAATTCTTCCATTACATCATAAATGCGCTCAATGCCGAAAGAGATTCCAACACCCGGCATATTTTGGGCGCCAAACATTTCGGTGAGGTTATCGTAGCGGCCACCGGAGGCGATGGAGCCTATTTTTACATCTTCACTTTCAACTTCCCAAATTACTCCGGTGTAATAATTCAATCCGCGCACGAGAGAAGTATCAAAAAATACATTTTTAGAATTCACCTTATCGAGAACGAACCTAATTTCCGCAATACCTGTTTTCTGTTCGGGCGCAATGCTAAAAAAATCAGAAAGTGCATCTAGATCTTTTTCCTGCATAATGTGCAAAATCATGGATATCGGCGCTTCCGGAACATTTAAGTTGCTCAATTCTTTTCGCACCCCCTCAGCACCTATCTTGTCATATTTATCCATTATTGGAAGAAAACTTTCGCCTATACCTTCAGATATATCCAATGATCTAATAAGAGCGGTTAAGACATTTCTGTGATTCAAGCGGATTTTAACCTTTAAGCCGAGCAGTTGGAAAACCTCCACATAAATCTGTGTCAACTCCACCTCGTTCAACAAAGAAGTACTCCCAATCACATCCGCATCGCATTGGTAAAATTCCTGGTAGCGGCCTTTCTGCGGCCTGTCAGCCCTCCAAACGGGGCCAATATGAAAGCGTTTAAATGGGAAGGCCAGTTCATCCTGGTGTTGAACAACATAACGCGCTAAAGGAACTGTAAGGTCGTAACGCAAACCTTTTTCAGCTATGTATTTTAGAGTCGTTTGAGAATTACCTGCTGCCAATTCTTCTTTAGGGGCATCTTTCAAAAAATCACCGCTGTTCAAAATCTTAAACAGCAATTTATCACCCTCCTCACCGTATTTACCGGTAAGCGTTTCTAATCTCTCAATAGCCGGAGTTTCAATTTCCTCAAAACCATACTTGCGGAAAACACTTTTTATCGTATCGAAAATATAATTGCGCTTAGCCACCTCAGCCGGCAAAAAATCTCTTGTTCCTTTCGACAAGGCCGGCTTTATTTTTTTAGTCTCAGTCATGGCCGCAATTTAAGAAATATCGCTTTGCGAAGCCTGCCCTGGGATTCGCAAAGCTTGTATAAGGCGAATCTTATGTGTAATAGTTTAAAGCCTTCCGGTCCTTCTTGCCTTACGAAAGTCTTGGGATTCGCAAAGCTTGTATACTGGTGTATCTTTTACATAATGGGCATCTAAAATTAGTTTAGGCCACAAATAAGTTTGCGAATTCCAGGGCAGCCTTCCGTAAACCGTAGTTTAATCGCAAATAAATTTGTCGATAATTTCGTACTCTCTGATCTCTTCATGAAATTCCCTGAAGCCTGCTTTGCCATTGAATAATTCAAGTACCTCATTTCTACTAATCATGGTCGGCTGATCGCTCAGAATGGCATTGTAGGAACTATATTTCCAATCGAAAAAATTATTAGTATGCCCATGATGAATTGGGTTATGATGAATGTAGTGTATCAGCAAACAAAGGTATTGCTCTGTAGTAACCTGTATTCTTTTGAAACTTTTTTGGAATAATGACCCATTCCTTTCATTTTCTTTATTAAAGGCCAAGCTATAACCACTGAGAAAGCCCTTAAACTGTTTTTCCATAAAATCATTTGTTGCGCCGTCTTTTATTCTTAGCAGAAAGTGAAAGTGAGTTGGCATTAGACAGTAAGCGTATACATCGACCGATGGAGCTATATACTTTGCAAATCGGCTAAGAAAATATTCGTAATTCCTGTCCGATTGAAAACATACCTCCTTATTAATGGACCGGTTATAGACATGATAGAGGTGGCCTTCTTCAAAAAAGTCGTGATATTTTGAACCAGTCATGATTTTTAAATTTCGTTTTCGCTTTGTGAATCCTGCCCCGGGATTCGCAAAGCCGAAAATAAGCCTGTCTACAGATTGCGAGCAAAGTTTACGAATCCCAGGGCAGGCTTCGTAAACTACTTGTACCTCTCAACTATCTTATCCGTTGCCTTATCCAGCATTTTGTAAACGTTCTCAAAGCCTTTATCGCCCCCATAATAAGGGTCCGGTACATCGGTTTCAACATTCGGATTTACCTCGCTCATTATCATTTTCACCTTTGCAATTTCCTCTTCCGTTCGGGCAAGGTCAGTTACGTTTTTGTAATTGCTTTTATCCATCACGTAAACAAGGTCGTACTCTTTTAAATCTTCATAACTAATGGGCCGGGAGCGTTGGTAGGTAATATCAATACCATGTTGCTTCATGCAGGCTGTGGCCCGTGGGTCGGGTAATTGCCCTTCGTGGTAGCCGCTGGTGCCGGCTGAATCAACTTCCCATCCTAACTTTAGTTGCTGCACTTTATGTTGTAATAATCCATGTGCCATGGGCGAACGGCAAATGTTGCCCAAACAAACCATCAATACTTTAACCGCCATATTTTTTAATTTTTCTTCCTCTGCATTTTTGTATTCTCTGCCTTTCCTCTCCGTGCGAA
>JAQBNQ010000516.1 GCA_028288545.1 Bacteroidota bacterium | reverse complement strand
TGCTGATGGTGCTGGCCAATGCCTATTCACTGGCGCTAAAAAAACTGGCTTTACTGCCTTATCTGCTTACGTTACTTTTTTATACAACTTTTATTTTGTTGGATGCCTATCAAATTTCCGACTACTTCGTTATCTGGCAAAACTCGCTTAAGATTTTGAAGGGTGACCTACCGGATTTTCATAGTACTGGTTGGGCCAAATGTGGGTTGGGTTTACTGGTAACTGTACTAAATGCTGGTATGATTTGGTTTGGAACCCGCAAACCTGCCGCCGCTAAATAAGCGGGAATGTTTGCTTAATAAATCACCAGGGCTTTTATGAACCGGATAGACAGATTGTTTGGAATACTTACTTTGTTACAATCTAAAAAATTTGTAACGGCAGAAAAGATTGCCGATAAGTTTGGCATTAGCGTTCGTACAGTTTACAGGGATATTAAGGCACTGGCTGAACAGGGAGTACCGGTAAGTTTTGAACAACACAAGGGCTATTTTATAGTGCAAGGCTATTTTTTGCCACCGGTTTCGTTCAGCACGGAGGAAGCCAACGCCATGTTGCTGGTGGAGAGCCTGGTTCCGGGTTTTTCTGATAAGTCTATCCAAACTCATTATTCAAGTGCTTTAAGTAAGGTGAAGGCTGTGTTGCGTACCACGCAGAAGGAAACACTTGAAGTGCTCGACCAGAATATAAAGATGCAATTGCCAGCCCGGTTTACCCGCGATTTCGAATACCTGTCAACGCTTCAAAGCGCCATGTCATCAAAATGTATTATCGAAATTGAATACAAGAACAATAAAGAAGAGACCAGCAAACGCCTTGTTGAACCCATAGGTCTGATATTTTACGCTTTTAGCTGGCATCTTATTGCCTGGTGCAGTATGAGGAGTGACTATCGCGATTTTAAAGTTTTCAGCATTTTGAAGGTTACTCCTACCAATCGGCCTTTTAAAAAGCAGGATCATATTGCACTGACGGAATACATGAAAATGTTACCGGTTGATTACTAGCCTTTAAAATATTTTTCGTTTTTTTAAAGTACACTGCCATAGGGTTGTCAGTGGGTGGCATTTTCTTTGCTTCATAACTAAAAAAACTGAGTATGAAAATCATTGAAATGCTTTTAAAAGAAATGGAGCAGGAAGCCCAAACCACGCGAAAAATGCTGGCAATTATACCCCACGACAAATTTGACTGGCAGCCACACAAAAAAAGTATGACTGTTAAGCAATTAGCCACACATATAGCGGAGTTACCGGGCTGGGTGAATATTACCTTAACCACTGATGAGTTGGACTTTGCCAAAGGAGGCTATATACCCACTCCCATTACCAATACCAAAGACCTGTTAGGTAGCCTTGAAAAGAACCTTGCGGAGGGAAAAGCAGAATTAAGTAAAACCACAGAGGAAATACTATTGCAAAACTGGACCATGCGAAATGGCGAGCAAGTATACTTTACAATACCTAAGGTTGAAGTAATACGCATGGCTTATTCACAAACTGTACATCACAGGGCTCAGTTAGGTGTGTTTTTACGTTTGCTGGATGTTCCAATACCCGGAAGTTATGGTCCTACCGCGGATGAGGGTTTTTAAATAAGGTTTGAGAGATGAATGCGGTTTTCGCTTAGTGGAATTAAAAACTGCTAAGCGGAAACCGCATTCCAAATCTCCCAGCTTTTATCGGCTTGCAATTGTAGCATTTCCAAACCGTTTTTTGTTTTTGCACCTTGCTGTTTTCCTTTTTTAAGGAATAAAGTTTCTGCGGGGTTGTAAACAAGGTCAAACAGAAAATCGTTTGCGCTTAATTTGTTGAAAGGGATATCCGGACAAGACTCAATATCGGGCGACATACCCAGCGGTGTCGTATTGATAAACAGGTTAGAGTCTTTCAGGTTATCTCCGATTTCGTAGTATGATATTTTCCCATTTCCACTTTTGCGCGATACCTGAAGAAAATCAATTTCCAATTGTCGCAGTATATGGGTTACTGCCTTAGATGAGCCACCGCCGCCAAGCACAAACGCGCGGCCATTGAATTTCTTTGCACCCGTATTTATGAAATTGTTGAGAGATACCGAGAATCCGTAGGCGTCTGTATTAAATCCTATAAGGCGGGTGTTGTCAATAACTATGCAGTTTACTGCTCCAATACCCCAGGCTTCTTCATCCATGTGGTCAAGGTATTGAATCACCGATTCTTTGTAGGGGATAGTAACATTAAGGCCAGCAATTTCGGGGTTTGATCTAAGCAACAAAAATATATCCTCAATGTTGGGCAAGGGATATAAAGCATAACTGCAATCTTTTATTTGCTGACGGACAAACTTTTCTTCAAAATATTTTTGGGAGAATGAGTGGGAGAGAGGGTAACCTATCAATCCGTATTTTCTCATGCTTTTTTTGCGCCCTTTCGGTTTTTAAATGCCTGCCATATGATAGGTAGAAGTGAAGCCAGGATAATCGCATAAAGCACTTTTTCGAAATTATTCTTCACAACCTCAAAATGGCCGAAATAATATCCTGCCATAATAACTCCGCCAACCCATAATACCGCACCAATAATGCAGAAAACGATATAGCGCTGGTAGCTCATGGTTCCTGCACCGGCAACAAAAGGCGCGATAGTTCTTACTATCGGTACAAAGCGGGCCATGATAACCGTTTTACCGCCGTGTTTTTCGTAGTAGGCATGTGTTTGCTCCAAGTATTCCTGCTTAAAAAACAGGATCCTTTTGCGCTTCTTTATCTGGTCGCCAAAAAACTTACCTACAAAATAATTTACGTTATCGCCCAGTAAAGCTGCCAATATCAGCAGCGGAATTGCTATTTCAAGTTTTAAAGCACCGGTAGCAGCAATTGCAGCGCCAACAATAAATAGCAGTGAGTCGCCCGGCAATAAGGGCATTACTACCAAACCGGTTTCAACGAAAATGATGAGAAAAAAAACGGCATAAAAAATGCCTTTATGCAGTGCAATAAGATTGTTGATATAATCCGGGTCGCGGATGTTTTTAATAAACTCAAGGGCTAAGTGAAATATCTGATCCATGGCGGCGAATATAATCGGGAAATCGGGAAATTAGGTAATTGGGCTATTGGGAAATTTGGTAATTGGGCTACTAGGTAATTAGGTAATTGGACTACTAGGTAATTAGGTTAATAGATTGGGCGAAAGAGTTATTAGCATTGCAAATAACCTAATGGCCTAATAACCTATTACACTTTATAAGCCGGCCCCATTTGCTTAATTATAAGCTCAATCATTTTCTCCTGCTTGGGGTCGTATATGTCCTTTAGGTTGTACCCGTATCGTTTGGCCATCATTTGCGAAAACCATGCTACTAAAGGGCCTTTTAGTTCCTTAATAATTGCGTAGGAGTTGTTACCGGTTTCGCGGTTGATCAGTTTAAATAACATTTGCCCCTGGCCTATGGTCAGGTCTTTCAACTCCTTTTCAAACTTGCTGCGCATTTCTTTTTCTACATCCTTGCGGTAAACGCGGTAATCTTTCCGCTTCGAATTTCCCTCTTTTTCGTGCAATTCGGTATATAGCTCTTTAGCAATTTTTACATAAGGCATTACCTTTTGGATGCGGCTGCGGTACAAATAATACTGGTTCCATTCCTCCATGGTTTTAAAGGAAACGATGTTCACTTCACCCAAGGTTACAGTTGGTGCACTATCGCCCTGATGGGTAAGACTTCCCGGATCATAGATGTAGTGAGTACCAGTGTCAGTTTTAGGTATTCCAATAGGTAAGGCACCCGCGTTTTGTCCGGCGCAAAGTCCGCTCAGCAACGTCATTACGCTACTTAATGCAAATACCCAAATCGTTTTTTTCATAGTCACTCTCTAAGTTACTAAAATTATGCCACACTTTTTTGCTATACAAGCCACTTGTGCAGAAAAGTATAATGTTAATTCCATTGCAAAATTTATTTTCGTGCCTATTAACTAACCAAAACAAACCTATATCATGAAAAAAGGAATAAGAACCACACTTCTGATGAGTGCGTTCTGTGCTGTCGCTTTTACAAGCTGCGGCCCAAAGTTTACTCCGCTTACGCAGGATCAGATAAACGCAAAGGCCGACTCGACTTTTAACGCACAAAAGGATGCGAAATTGCAGGATTTAAGAACTGCTTGTCAAAGCGGAATTGATGCCCAGGTTGCGGCCAAAGTTGAAGCATTAAAAAGTGCTGAAACAGCGAGTAAATAATTTAACTAATATCAAAAACAGAAACAATGAAAAAAATATTCATGGTATTATCTGCAACTTGTACGCTTACAGCGGCCCTAATATTGGGTTCATGCGGTAATGATGCAGATGTTCAAAAGCAAACAGACGAACAGAATGCTAAAATACAAGCTGCAGTTGATTCTAAATTGAGCGGATTATCAGACCAGGTAAATAAAGAGTGCGCAGCAACGGTAGACTCTTTATCTATTGTACAGTTTGAAGCATGGAAGGAAGAAGAAAAAGGTCAGCATCACGGAGGAACCAAGCCGAAACCAAAGCCAACTCCAAAAAAGGAAGAACCAAAACCACAGACAGTTGGTAACGGCAAGCCTAAAATGGGTGGCGAAAACGGAGACCCCAACACTATAGGAAACGGCAAACCTAAAATGGGCGGAAGCACAGGTTCAACAGGGACCGTAGGAAACGGAAAGCCTAAAATGGGCGGCGGACCTAAATAGCGAGTGGTTCTGATATAAATAAAAAAGCCAATGAATGTTTCATTGGCTTTTTTATTTTAAACGGGTATTTTATTAAAGCTTGGTACCTGTAAAAGTACAAGTGTTAGTAGTGCCGGCGCTATCTTTAATAGCATAAGTAAAAGTAAGTACTGATGGTGAGCCACTGATGCTTCCTGTACCTGATACAAGTGTTACGCCTACGCCCAAAGTTTGGTTAGCAGTTGTCGTTAAGGTTGTTCCGCTTACAGTGCCGGTTGCAGTAAAACTCTGATTATAAACGTTAGAAAGGATAATTGCTAAAAGATCGGATGAGGATGAATTGGAAATAGTAACAGTGTAATTGTCCGTTCCAGCAGTGCATGTTTCCGGTCCTTTAAACTGACCGATAAACTTTTCTCTTATTTGTGTCTTGCAGTCGCTTCCTTCGTAACCCGCATCACAGGTTTTTGAACACGAGGCAATAGTTAACAATACTGCGGAAGTCGCGATCATCAGGGATAATCTGGTAATTTTTCTCATGGTGGTTAGTTTAGTTTTTAATTTTTATAGTCCGCGCAAAAATAATTTTTTTTTAACAACGCGAAAGAGAACATTTATGTCAATAATAAGCTACCCATATATTTTGCTGATTGTTATAAAATTGCATATTTAACTTCTAATATTGCAGCATTAAGGACCGGCTTGTATAATTGAACCCCTTCGCAGTTACAGGCTTAAACAGTAAAATAACCCAGTATGGAAAAACAATTAATAATGTCACTATTGATATTTATTTCGGCCTATGGATTTGGTCAAACAACTCAAAACAGTGCCCAAAAACCTGTAGTGAAAAAAACAACTACTACCACCACAAAAGCTAAGACCACCAAAGCCAAAAAGACGAAAAAGACTGTTTCTCTGACCAAGGGAACTACCACTGCAAACAGTAAAGTTCAGCCAAAAACGATGCCGAAAACTACAACTGCGCGAACCAATACAACCGCGCCCAATAGTTCTATGGGAACGGGCCACGCCATTTCAACCGGGGCGCCTAATTCAACCGGCGGAAAACCACACCTGGGTGGTGACCCGGGGACAGGAACAATAACGCCGGTTAATCCGGATCCAAATGCCAATAACAATAGCATCATTCCTTCGGATGCGGCAAGTGCCATTAAGCAGGCATTATCTAATGGCATTACAACTGGTGTTAGTAAAGTTTCTGTTACCGACGGATATTTTGCCAATAACCAGATAAAAATTCCTTTTCCACAAGATGCCAGCCTTGTTGAAACCACTCTTCGTGAGGTAGGCCTGGGAAGCATGATAGACAATGTTACTTTGTCTATAAACCGCGCTGCTGAGAGCGCGGCAGTGCAGGCAACACCAATTTTCGTTAATGCTATTACGTGAATGACTATTACCGATGCACTGAATATTGTTGGTAGCACTCAACCTGACGCCGCAACGCAATTTTTAAAGGCTACAACTACTGAACAATTAGTATCGGCGTTCAAACCTTCTGTTTCAAACGCCCTGAACACTGTAAATGCTACCAAATACTGGAGCGAAGTAATGGGTGAATACAACAAAATACCCTTGCTGGGCCAGGTAAATACAGATTTGCCTGACTATGTTACACGGCAGGCTATTAGCGGTTTATTTGTTATGATAGCGAAGGAGGAGGCTAATATTCGTAAAAATCCACTGGGGCAAACATCGCCGATTATCAAAAAGGTTTTTGGCAGTGTTAAACCCAGATAGCTAACAATTAACCTTTCTTCCTTATATTTAAGCCACTAAATGTGGACAACCATATGATTTAATTGCTTCATTTTCACTTTTACATGAATGATTTAAGAAAAATTATTTTCTTTGAACCCTAATAAACACACAAAGCACATGAAAGTAAGATTTTACGCTACATTGGTTTTACTGTTGGGAGCCTTGATAATGAATGGACAAGACATACACTTTTCCCAGTTCTATGCTTCCCCTCTTACTCTAAATCCAGCCCTTACAGGTAACTTTAACGGGTTTTACCGTATTACAGGAATATACCGTAACCAGTGGCCTGGTTTAACTAATAACAACCCTGCATTTTCAACTCCATCAGTTGGTGTTGATTTTTCTCTTTTAAGAGAGAAATTGAAAACAGGTGCCTTGGGTGTTGGTCTGGTGTTTTTTAACGACCAGCAAAACGGTAAAACATTTAACACTAACCAAATATTAGGTTCGGTGGCATATAACATGTCTTTTGGACCTAAGTCTATTTTCCAGTTGGGATTTGGCTTACAGGGTGGTGTTGCCATGACCAAAGTGGATTTCAAGGGATTCCAGTTTAACGATGGTTTTAAACCGGATCTTACTTATGACCCGAACTACAATGGCGAAACTTACAATTCAGGAAGCAAAATGAAAGGTGTGTTGAATGCCGGTATCTTCACCAAAATTGAATTTCATAAGGGAATGCGTTTTTATGTTGGCTACTCTTTCAACAACGCAACCAACTACAAAGAGAACTTCCTGGCTAACAGCCCTCAAACGTACAGACTGCCTTTCCGTCATACACTGCACGGAGGATTTGAATTTGAGATCAGCGACAAAGCTGTTTTGATCCCTGGCTTCCTGTTTCAACAACAAGCTAAGGCTAACGAAACCAACTTTGGTCTTACAGCAGGTATTCATATTATCAGAGACCCGGCTAAAAGAGCAACATTCTTTATCGGCTTGTGGAACCGTTTAAATACCGGTAACTACACGCTAATACCTAAAATTGGCGGCGAATGGAAAGGTTTCCGCGCTGGTTTTGCTTATGATATCCATTTGGCAAAACAAATGGGTGACCATAATAACATCGGAGGTTCTTTACCACAAGGTTTCGAAGTGTACCTGAACTACATCGGAAACCTGTTTATACCTAAAGAAGACCACTACTTGTTTAACCCGAGGTATTAATATTTAATAAAAGACGATTATTTATAACCAGAAAACTAAGCATCAACTATGAAGTATTTTCTATTAGTGTTGTTGATTCCCTTAACAGTGTTGCTGAACGCGCAAAGCAGTGGTTCGAAACCAAAGAGTGGGGAAGATCAGAAGGTAGGCAAGACCTTAGAGAAGTACCCCAA